>MWAR01000140.1 GCA_002068715.1 bacterium ADurb.Bin374 | reverse complement strand
GGCGTTGCTCTTCGTGGCGGAGATGCTCTTCACGAGCATTTCGATGACTTCCTGGTTGCCCTTCTCCTCGAAGGCCCGCCGCAGGATGATGACCTTGTTGAGGTCTTCGGCGTTCATCAGCAGCTCTTCCTTGCGGGTGCCCGACATCTTCACGTCGATGCAGGGGAAGACGCGCTTGTTGAACAGCTTGCGGTCGAGATGCAGCTCCATGTTGCCGGTGCCCTTGAACTCCTCGAAGATGACTTCGTCCATCTTCGAGCCGGTGTCGATCAACGCCGTGGCGATAACCGTCAGGCTGCCGCCCCCCTCGATCTGGCGGGCCGCGCCCAGGAACCGCTTGGGCTTGTGGAGGGCGAACGGGTTGACTCCGCCGGTGAGGGTCTGGCCGGCCGAGGGGACCGAGATGTTGTAGGCGCGGGCCAGGCGCGTGATCGAGTCGAGCAGGATCACGACGTCGCGCCCAAGCTCGACGTACCGCTTCGCCTTTTCCAGGAGCAGCTCGGAAACCTTTATATGGTGGCTGATATGCTCGTCGAATGTCGATGCGACGACTTCGGCATCGACCGAACGGCGCATGTCGGTGACTTCTTCCGGCCGTTCGTCGATCAGCAGGATCAGCATCAGAACTTCGGGATGGTTCGCGATGATCGCGTTGGCGAGCTTCTTGAGCAGGACCGTCTTGCCCGCTTTCGGCGGAGCGACGATCAGGCCGCGCTGACCTTTTCCGATGGGGCAGATGAGATCGAAGACTCGCATCGACGTGTCGAGGTCACTGCCCTCGAGCGTGAACCGGTTCGTCGGAAAGACCGGCACGCCGTCCTCGAAGTTCATGCGCTTCGACAGCTGCTCGAGGCTGACGCCGTTCACGGCTTCGATGCGAAGGAGCGAATGATAACTCTCGTCGTCTTTCGGCAGGCGCACCTGGGCGATGACGTGGTCGCCGTTCATGAGGCCGAACCGCTTGAGCTGCGACGGCGAAACGTAGACGTCGTCGTCGTTCTGGATATAACTGCGGGTGCGGATGAACCCGTAGCCGTCCGGCAGGATCTCGAGCGTGCCTTCCGAGAGGGCGAGGCCCTGGCGGTTCAGATGCTCGCGGAGAATGGCCCGGATCATCTGATCCTTTTTCATTTTCTCTGCGCCGAGGATGTTGAACTCCTTGGCGATGAGCCGAAGGCCCTTCACCGGCTCTTCGCAGAGTTTGAGATACGTCAGGGCGGACTCGTCCACAACAGTTTCCCCTTTCGTGGGTTCAGACGGGTGAATAGGTGCAGTGACCTGTTGCATCAATGTATCCTTCCCGGATTCAGCGGGGTTTTCTCGTCGGCGGGACAATGGCACGTGCCAGCTCCTTGAAAAGGATCTGCCCGACGCCGACCGGGGCGTTCTTCGACCGCTCCTGGTCGAGCATATCGGTGAATATATTTTCCGCCATGCCGCCGCTCACGAGGCCGGTCTTGTGGACCGTCTTCCTCATTTCCTTCATCATCTGCATGACGAAGATCGATTCGAAATCGTTGCAGGCCGACTCGAGCTTCTTCAGCTCTTTTTTCTTGTCGTCGGACAGCCGATCGTAGCCGGGCACGGTTTCTTTGGCAGAAACGCCCGACGGGGTCGACAACCGGCGAATGCTTTCCAAACGACGCTCCTAGCTCAGTTTCTGCTGCAGGGCCCGGAACCGATCGTTCTTCGGCTCGAGCTCGACGGCCTTGCGCAGGTTTTCGCGCGCGGCGGCAAAATCTCCCGTCGCCTGCTGGGCTTCGGCGAGAGCGAAGAAAGCGTCGGCGTCGCTGTACAACATGCCGAAACTGTAATGAAAATCGATCTCGTCGGTGTCGTATTCGACGGCCTTGAGCAGGTATTCGACGGCCTTCTCGTGCTGCTGCAGGAAAAAGTAGCTGCGACCGATATAATAATGCCCTTCGGCATACCGGTTCTTGAACCGGACCAGGTTCGAGTAGTGCTCGATCACCTTCTCGAACTGCTGGATCGCCTCGATCGGATGGTTCACCTGCATCAGCGCCTGGCCGAGCATGAACCGGGCCATGACGTCGCCCGGATCTTTCACGAGGGCCCGTTTCAGGTTTTCGATCGCTTCGCCATACATCGCCATCTCGAGATACACGTGGCCCATGCGACCGTAGATCTCGAAATGCTTCGGGTCGATGCTCAGCGCTTTCTGGAACTCGTAGAGCGCTTCGGAATGGCGCCCGAGATGCGCGTAGGCGCAACCGAGATCGAAATGGGAATTCTCGACCTCGGGCTTGAGCTCGCTCGATTTCTTGAACATCTCGACGGCTTCGGAGATGAGACCCTTCTTCATATAAAAGTCGCCGAGCTTGTTATATGCCTCGGCGAACAGGGGGTCGAGCTTGACGGCCTTCTCCATTTCGGTGATGGCGTCGGTGAGTTTGCCGCGCATGTCGAATGACAGACCACGGTCGAAGTGCTGGTTGGCGAGATCCCGATCCTCGATGTTGATCATGCGTTCATCTCCTGGAATATTTCCAAGATATATCTGGGGAAGAGAGGGGGGAAGCGAAATCCGACAAACCATAGCATACCCTCTCGAAAAGATCAAGGCACGGGAACAAATTTCTGCGTTACATGATCTTCAGCTCGCCGTTCAGAGCTCCGGCAGCTTCTATGGCTTGAAAGATCGCGATCAGGTCCTTGGGTGACGCCCCGACGCTGTTGAGGGCGGATACGAGATCGTCGACCGTAGTTTCACCCTGTATCGCCACGAGGCTTCCGCTCTTGGGCTGCTGCTTCGCGCCGCCGCCGGACGGGGTGCGCTGTGCATTGTCGCCGATCTCGATCTTCAGGCCGCTCTGGGAAATGGCGACCTTGTTGATGCGCACCTTGTTGCCGACGATGACCGTGCCCGTGCGCTCGTTGATGACGACGCGGTTCGGCTCTTCAACCGTCAACGTCAGCTCGTCGATCGCGGCCGCGAAGCTGACCGGATCGTCTTTGAAACTGCTCGGAATCGTCAGATCCAGGGTGCCCGGGTTGGAAATCTTCGCCCAACCCTCGCCGAACTTGCGGTCGATCGTCTCCTTCACCTTGCGGGATATCGCCGTGTCCTTGCGTTGCAGAATCAGGCTGAACGTGCCGTCCTGCCCGAAAACGTCCCCGACTTCCCGCTCCTGGATGGCGCCGTTCGGAATCTGCGCCACCGTGAGATGGTTCTTCTGCGGAACATTCCCGCCTGCCGCCCCTCCGCCCCCGGCCGTTCCGGCCTGAAAGCCGCCGATCGAGATGTTGCCTTGCGCCACGGCATACACCTGGCCGTCGCCGCCCTTCAGAAGCGTCGGAAGCAGGACGCCGCCCTGGAGGCTCTTGCAATCACCGATCGAGCTGATGGTCACGTCGAAGGATTCGCCGGCCCGCCCGAACGCCGGAAGCATCCCCGTTACGACGACGGCGGCGCAATTTTTCGTCTGGATGGCGGCCGCGTCGATCTGCATGCCCATGTTCTGGAGCATGCCCTTCATCATTTCCGTGCTCATGGCCGTCTTGTCGCCCGTGCCGTCGAGGCCCGTCACCAGGCCATAACCGAGGATCTGATATTCCCGGGCGGAATTGATATGCGCGATGTCCTTGATACGAACCTGCGCTTCAGCCCAGAGCGGGCACCCATCGCCGAACGTCAGCACGCCGGCCAGGGCCAGGGCTACAACCGAACCGCATCTGACTGCAGAAAATCGTTTCACGGTCTGTTCCTCGGAAAACAAGATGATCGGACGGGGGCAAAATACTCTTCTCCAGTAAATGTATCGGCATGCGGCCCCTCATGCCGAAGACATCGATCCCCTTTTCCTGCGGAAAAAAATCGGGCCGCCCGGTGGGAGGCCCGATTCTGCGAGTGAGGAGGCGTTAGAAAACGAACTGTGTGATCTGGGTCATCAGGCCCGGCTTCTGCGTCGAGCCGATCGAACCCTTGCCCTCATACTTGATGTCCGCGTTCGCGAGCAGGCTGGATTTGACCTCGTTGTTCGCGTTGATGTCCCTGGGGCGGGCGATGCCTTTGACCCTGAGAATTTGCGTCTCACGGTTGACCCGGACAGAGCGGCTGCCTTCGAGCATCAGGTTCCCGTTTGGCAGGACTTCCATGACGGTTGTCGTGACGGTGCCGTCGAGTTTGCCGGTGCGGGTTGTAGTGCCGTTGCCGTTCGTGGAGTTCTTGATCTCGTTCTTCCCGATGAACTGGCTTACGACCTTTTTGAAGAACGGGACCTGCGGATCCGATTTGATCTCGATGGATGCATCATCCTGTGTGTTGGTCTTCGCCGCCTGCTGGGCCGTTGCCGATTCGGCGATCACGACGGTGATGATGTCGCCGGCCTTGTATTCATGGGCGCCCTGAGAGGAATAAAGATCGCGGCCGTTCAGCCAGAGCGAAGCCCCCGAGGCGGCGGAGGCGGCGCAGGCGAAGAGAGCTACCACGAGCAGACGGGAAATGCTAGTTCGCGACATGTTCCACTTTTCCTTCCGAGGTGATGATGCCCTTGATCGGGCGATTGTTCTGGAGGTTGAGAAGCCTGATGGATTCGCCGGCGCGGCCGTTCTGCAATGCCTTCGCGGGCACGACCAGGCAGAGGCTTCCGGTCTTCACGGTGAACTCCACCTTGTCCCCGTTCTTGACCAGATACCCGCTTGCCGTATTCTCGGCGACGACCGGCTCGGGACCCGTTTCCCCGGGAAGGGCCGGCGACTCCACATGGTCGTCGGGACCGGATTTCACGGGTGAATGTATATTACTGGAAATTTTATTCTGCTTCGGTTCGGGACCGCATGCCGATGCCAGATCACTCGCCCTGACGATGGTGCCGGGTGATTTGAAGTTCGCAAGCTGTTTCCCGACCGCCTCGCCGATCGCCACGACCGGGTTGGGCTGGTCGTTGCGCAGGCGGATCGTTTCCTCGATCAGGTCGCTCGCCGACAGGCACTCACCCCGCTTCGCCAGCCGCCGGAGCCGGGCGACCCGAACGGTTCTCGAAACGTCGGCCTGGATGATCTGCCGGACCGTCGTTTCCCCGCAACGAGCCTCGAGCTGGAACACGCGCATGCCGAGCTTGTTGGAGGACATCGGCGTCAGCACCCAGGTTTCGGGCGGCTCGGGAAGAACGATGTGGCGCGGGAGATTCGACAGATCGATCCGGACTTCGCCGGCGATTTCTTTTTCTATGCGCTCGTAACAGAGTTCGCGCACTTTCGCGGCAATCTCTTCGCCGGAGAGCATCGCGCCTTTTCTCAACACCTGGACACGCTGTGGCAGTTCGAACATGGTCGCGAAGCTTCCCAGCTTCTGACTCAGCTCGCTCCGATGCAGCGTGATGGAGCCGAGCGGCTCCGAAATGAATCCGACCGGGATTTTCGCCAGCGCGGCTTTCACCGAAGGCGCGGCATCGCTTCCGACCAGCATCGATGCGTCGACGCGCCCGTCGGTCACGAGAACGGTCGATTTCACAGGTAGCATCGGGGATGTAGCCGCATGGGCGGGGAGACAACCGACGCCGTTCGCGAAGAGAAGGGCCAGCAGAGCCGTTCCTGCGAGGCGGACAGCCGGTTTCAACATGCCGGATTCAGATATCGAGCCGGGGTGAGCCATCAGTCAGGAACTCCTTAGCGGCGCAGGTTGTTGGCGATCTGGAGCATCGAGTCGGATGTCTGGATCGTCTTCGAGTTCGCTTCGTATGCGCGCTGCGCCACGATCATGTTCACCATTTCCTCGACGACCTTCACGTTCGACATTTCGACGTAGCCCTGCTCGATCTCGCCGAGCTCCTGCGTGCCGGGAATGCCGACGATCGGTTCTCCCGAGCTGCCGGTGACCGTGAACAGGTTCCTGCCGATCGATTTGAGGCCGGCCGGATTGATGAAGTCGGCGGTTTCGATCTGGCCGAGAACCTGGAGATCGGCCTGGTTCGGCATTTTCGCGGCGACGATGCCGGAGGGGGTGATGTTGATGCCGATGGCGTCCTGCGGCATGGTGATGTTCGGAAGCACCGAATACCCGTCGCTGGTCACGATCATGCCGTTGCTGTCCAGCTTCCATGCGCCGTCCCGGGTGTAGCCGATCTCGCCGTTGGGCAGCTGAACCTGGAAGAAGCCCTTGCCGGTGATGACGACGTCGAGCGGCTGGTCGCTCTGCTGGAACTCGCCCTGGGTGAAGATCTTCGTGATGGCGACCGGCCGGACGCCGTGGCCGAGCTGGATGCCGACCGGATAGTTGTTGCCCGTCGAGATCGGCGTGCCGGGCTCCTTGAGCGTCTGATAGATCAGGTCCTGGAAGTCGACACGGTCTTTTTTGAAGCCCGTCGTCGTGACGTTGGCCAGGTTGTTGGAAATGACGTCGATGTTCATTTCCTGGCCCTTCATGCCGGTCGAAGCGGACCACAGCGATCGCATCATGGCTGGTTACCTCCCGTCTTGTGTTTCATCAGCGGCGTGTCGGCCCGACGGAGTTGACGACCTTGTCGAGCAGGGAGTCGTGCGCCTGAATGCACTTGGAATTCGCTTCATAGGCGCGTGAAACCTCGATCATCTTGACCATTTCCTCGACGAGACTGAAGTTCGGCTTCTCCACGTATCCGATCTTCACCTTCCCGTCTGCGCGCTGTACGTCGCCGTACGCGCGGGTGAAATTGTTCGTGTTCTCCTTGCGGAATGCCTTGCGGTCTGAAGCCATGCCCCGCACGAGGCGGAACCGGGGCGCGCCGTTGACCAGCACCCGGCCTTCGGTGTCGAGCGTGATCTTGTCCGTCGGCCCGACCTGCACGCGGCCGATGTCCAGCGCTGCGTTCGGCGTTCCGTCTTGTGCGACGAGAAGCCTGTCTTCGATGTTGCGCGGCGGTTCGGGCTCGGCCATCACGAAATCGCCGTTCATGTTCGTGAGGTAGCCGTCCTGGTTCATGGTGAACACACCGTCGCGCGAGTAGCGGATGCCGTTCGGCGTTTCCATCAGGAAAAAGGCCTTGGCGTTCTCGAGCGCGCAGTCCAGCTCGTTGTCGGTGTATTGGAGCTTCCCGAGGGAAAAATCCGTGTAGGATTCGTCCAGGATGACGCCCGTGCCGACCTTGCCGATCTTCGGGGCGTTCTCGAACGGCCGCGGGGGATACAGCTGGCCGTCGTTGACGCGGTTGAGCACCATAGTGGGCAGTTCCTTGAACACGCCCTGGTCCCGCTTGTAGCCGACGGTGTCGACGTTCGCGAGGTTGTTCGCGATCATATCCTGGCGGATTGTCTCCACCAGCATCGAGGACGCCGACGTGTAGATGCCGCGTATCATCGTTTTGCCTTTCCGTGAGAGCGGGGTGGGAGCACCTGACGGCAGTTCATGGACTTGTCGCATGGTCCGACACGTGCGAGAACGTCGTCGCCGATGGGGTTCGAACCGAAACTGAGTGTCTGAGCCACATGGGCATGGAGACACTTCACGCCGAACATGCTTCGGCTGCCGACGATATTCGTCGCCGAAAGCACCGAATGAACGTCATCCGGAAGCGGATTGCCCGCAATTTCCTCTGCCAGGGCAAGCCGTTGCGTCTGCAGATGCTTCTGCCCTTCGACGAATCGCTCCCGGAAACCCGCATCTTCCGCCAGTCTTTTCGAAAACATCTGGACCTCCTGGGCCGCTTCGAGTTTCGCGACTTCGTAGCGAAGGCGTGGGCAGACGAGCCAGAGAAAGGTCGGAAACGGCTTCCATCGGCCGTTTTCCTGATACACCGGATCGGCCTGGAGAACCTGTGGCATACCGTCGCCGCACCGGGTCGCGATGCGGTAGGGCAGCTTGGCCGGCCGGCCGAGCAGTTTCTCGACCAATGCGGCTTCTTCCGGTGTCGGCATTTCGTTTCGAACAGGCATGGTTTTCCTCATCCTTACTCAGGACATCGGCAAACGCGAACACTCCCCGAAGGGGAAAATGACATTTTTTCGATTTTTCTGACTCTCTCGAATCTTCGGCACATTCCGCCCCATGCATGAGAGAAAAGAAACTCGTTATTTCTTCTGTAGGGTCGGGTTTCAAACCCGCCTCTACACGCGATCGTGACATTTGAATAAACCGACTGTTCATGGGGCATGCGACCGTCGCTGGTCTTGGAACCCTTGTTGGGGAGGGGGAACGGGAGTATGCTTGAGGAAAGATCCGGGATGCCCCATGATTCCGGGAATGGAGGCTCTATGACGCTCAGGTTGCTAGCGCTCAGATCTCTCATCCTGCTGGCTTTCGTGGCGGCCGCGACCCTGCCGCTTCATGCAGGGCCGTTCGACGCGACGAAGGTCGAATCCGTCGTGACCGTGGCTGAAGACGACGATTCGGCGGCAGTTCCGGCCGATATTGAACCGGTGGTTGCGACCGCGGCGATGCGGCCCCGCCTCACGGGGGCGTTCCTCCAGTTGTGGGAAAGCGACCTCGAAAACTCCGAAGAATTCTGGCGCGACGAGCTCGGAGCGATGCGGGCGGCCGGCATGCGCCTCGTCATCCCCCAGTATTCCACGAGCGGCGATACCGACCTGACGCCTGCGATCGAAAAGATCCTGAAGGTAGCTGAAGAACTGAAGATGCAGGTGTTCGTGGGGACGATGCTCGACGAGCAGGGATGGTACTCGAACAAGCTCAATCCGTTCTTCCTTGCGAAGGAGCGGGTCAAGGTCGCGAACTACACCGGCGAACTCGTGAAGCGCTTCAAGGATTGCAAGGCCTTCGGCGGACTCTACATTCCCTACGAGGACAACACCCTCTCGCTTCCCGGCTCGATGGGCGCGTTCTACGGCGCCATCGCCGAAGCAGGGCGGGCCGAAAAGCCCGGGCTCAAAGTCATGATCTCCCCGTTCACGACCCCGCGCCCCGGCCTCGCGAAGTCGCTTCCGACCTGGATGATCAACCGGTATTTCAAGTCGATGCTCGCGAAGGCGAAGGTCGACATCATCGCCTGGCAGGACGGCGTCGGCGGCACGACGAAACAGATCGACCGCATCCCGCACGACCTGGCGCCAATCGCCTCGGCAGCGCGGTCGCTCGGCATCAGCATCTGGGGCAACTGCGAGGTGTTCCACCGAACCTCGCCGCTCTCGGAGGCATTCGAGGCGGAGCCGACGACGATGGACGTGCTCGAACGCCAGATCGAGGGCGCCGCGCCGTTCGTCGACCGGTTCATCTGCTTCGATTTCAATCACTATTTTTCACCCAGGCTTGGCCCCAAGGCCGAAAAACTGTATCGCGACTACTGCGCCTGGGCCGGCATCCGGCTGAAGACGCCGCGCTCGTCGGCATTCTCGAGGGGATGCCGTCCGGCGTCCCCGTGGCGGAAGCCGCGTTCAAAAAGCTCCTGACCCGCCGCCTCAGCGGCTATGGAAGGGGCAGCCGCGCCGCCTCGATCGAGCGCGACGCCGTCGAGATCCTCTCGGGAATCCGGTTCGGCCGCACGACCGGCGGCCCAATCTCGATGGTCATATATAATAAAGACTATTCAAAACATGCCGGCGCGATGGAAACGTTCGGGCCCCGACCGGAAGGGGAGAAGCCCGTCACGGCGCCGCGCCCCGGCCATGCCGACCTCGCTGGCGCGCTGAAGTATGAAATCGGCGACATCCGTGATATCCGTGAACGGGCCTCGGCCCGCGAGACGGCGATGCGGTGCGCGCTTTCCGTGCCCGCCCGGGCCCTGCTCTCGGAACTCGGCGTGACCTCGGCCGCCTTCGTGCGACGCATCGGAACCCAGGAAGCCGCGATTCCAGAATCGGCGACCGTCGCCGAGCTGACGGCTCCGATCGACGAAGTCGGTGAGGGCTTCCTGACGCCCGACCCGAACGTCGTCATTCCCTGGACGCTGCTGATCGACAAGGCGAGGGCCTCCGGCGACACGCTCGGCGGTGAAGTCGAGATCCGATTCGACGGCCTGCCGGCAGGACTGGGCAGCCACGTGCAGGCCGACCGCCGCCTCGATGCCCGGCTCGCCGCCGTCGTGATGGGCCTGCCGGGCGTTCATGCAGTCGAGATCGGCCAGGCCGTCAGGCAGAGCGCGCTGATCGGCTCGAAAGCCCATGACCCGATCAGCTGGGACGAATCGCGCGGCTGGACACGGCCGACCAACCTGTGCGGCGGCATCGAAGGCGGCATGACGAACGGCGCCCAGCTCGTGCTCCGTGCGGTGATGAAGCCGCTTCCCGGCAGCATGCCCGGTGAAACCCCCTCGATCGAGCCGCCCCACGCCGCTGTACCGTTGGCCGCCGACCGTTCCGACACCGTCGCCCTCGCCGCCCTCGCCGTCACGGCCGAATCGGTTCTCGCTCTCGAACTGGCATCCGCTGTTCTCGACAAATTCGGTTCGGACACCCACGCGGACATCCGGCACTCCTTCGAACGGTATCAGCGGAGCCGCTTCGCTTATTGAGTCCTGCAGAAGGCAAACCATCCGTTCGCCCAAAACTTGACAACGGGTGGGAGTCTCTTGTGCTTCGACGCGCTCAGCGCGAACTGGAATGCGAAACAGGCCTTTGTTTTCTGCAGGAATCAAGAGCGGCCATTCGGGAACGGCCGGGTCAGATCCACTGGAGTCTGCGGAGAAGCCACCAGTTGAAAATGCCGAGAATCGCCATGGCCGCGAAAAAGACTGGGTAAGAGATCATCCAGTTTTCTGGGCCGGTCATCATCGACCATTCCGACATGCCGCCGATGCCCGACAGCAGGGTGAGGGGCATGAAGACGGTCGTGATCGCGGTGAGGCGCTTCATCACGAGGTTCGTCTGGTTCGACAACTGAGTCATTCTCGCGTTCGTGAGCGAGAGATGGAGTTCCATCAGCGACGTGATCTGCTCCCGGTTGATCTCGATGAACTCGAAGAACTTGGCGAGATGGTCGTAAATATCGCGGAAGTAATAGATCGCTTTCTCGCTGACGAACGGTGAGTCCCGACGGCATATCTTGATCAGGATCTCGCGTTCGTTGAAAAGACTCTTGCGGAGGGTCAGGAGCGTGGACCGGAGCCGCATCAGGTGCTCGGGCTGAAAGTCCGGTTTTTCACCCAGAATGCTTTCCTCGATTCGCTCGACCTCTTCCTGAATCGAATCTATCGCGATGAATTTTTTATCGACGATGTAGTCGAGAATCAGCTGCAGCAGAAAGTCGGGGCCACGGTTGACTTCCGATATGCCCCGAAACACGGCTTCGTCGAGCTTGTCGAAGAAGGATGGATTCTGGGCCTTGAAGCCTCTGACGGTGATCAGGTAATTCGCCCCGATCAGGAAATCGACCTCGTCGATCGTCAGCTCTTCTTTTTTATAGGTATAACAATTGAACAGAATGAACGTGTTCTTCTCGAAATTCTCGGTCTTGGGGATCTGATCGTCGTCGAGACAGTCCTCGACGCTCAACTGGTGGATGCCGAACGGCTCGATCAGCTCGTCGAAGTTTTCCCTGGCGGGATCGATCAGGTCTATCCAGACGTACTCGCCCTTCTTCTGAAACTGCAGTGCCTCGCCGAGCGAAGTGAGCTTCGCGATCTTTCCCTTGCGCGGGATGTGAAAATACCGGGTTTCGGTCATCGTCATCCTCTCCATTCGTTCTGCGACCATCCCCATTTCACCACGAAACCCTACTCAGGGTCAAAGACTACATCCCGTGTTTTCGGAAGTGGGACGCGACCTGCCCCTACACCCGGTCGATACGATCCGATATGAAAAAACGCCCCGGCCGGAGCCGGGGCGTGATGTCGGAGATTGGATCAGAAGGTGGTGTCGAACGCGTTGTCGAACGCGTCACCCGCATTGCCGGCGGGCTGGGGCTGGGCGGCGGGGGCCGTCTTTGGGGCAGGTTCCATCTCGCTGCCGGCCTCGGGCACGATGCTGGTCGGGGCGGCGGACTCGATGCTCTGCGCGATGATGTGCGGGGTGATCAGGATGATCAGTTCCTGGGACTCGCCGTTCTTGCCGTTGTAGCTGAACAGCGACTTGAGGATCGGAATGTTGCCCAGCAGCGGGATCTTGCTCTTTTCACGGCCCTCTTCGTCGCGGATCAGGCCGCCGATGAGGATCTCTTCGCCGTCGCGGACGCGCACCTGGGTCTTGGCGGAACGCGTGCCGATGACCGGATACATGCCGTTGTTCGACCAGGACTCGACGAAGGAGACTTCGGGTTCGGCATCGACCGTGATATAGCCGTCATCATTGATGCGCGGGGTGATCTTGAGCTTGATACCGGTGTCTTTTTCCTTCGGGGGCTGATCGGCGCCGCCGGGGTAGATGACCTTCGTGCCGACCACGATGTTGGCTTCCTGTCCGTTGACCGCCGAGATCTTCGGGTTGCTGAGGATCTTGGTCTCGCTGTGCCGCTCGAGAGCGTTCAGCGTGGCCTGGAACAGCAGGGTGTCGCGATAGAAGTCGCCGAGTCCGAACAACTCGCCCTGCGGGTTGGTGAAGCCGTTCTGATACAGGCTCGAGTCGGGGTTCTGGGCGAAGTATTCCTTCGTCGCGAACACGGTCGGGCTGCCGTCGAGCTCGCCGGCGGTGTCCTTGGTGCCGGTCTTCCAGGCGAAGCCCAGCTTCTTGGCAGCCGTTGTCTTCACTTCGACGATCTTCGCTTCCATCATGACCTGATGGACAGGCGTATCGATCGTTTCGATCAGCTTCTTGACCTCGTCGAGAATGTCCTTGCCGCCAGACACGATGACCGCATTGATGCGATCGTCGGTGGCGACCTTGACGTCCTTCTTGATGGTCTGGGCGATGATCTTGCTGACGTCGGCGGCCTTGGCATACTGCAGGCGCTTGGTGATCGTCAGGCCCTTTTCGAAGGCTTCGATGAGCTTCTTCTCGTCGGCCAGGATCCAGGTGTTGCCGATCTTGCGGACGGCGAACCCGTTGGTCTTGGCGATGAGGTTCATGGCCTCCTCGTAGTAGACGTCGGTCAGGCGAACCGTGACGTTGCCACGGACACTCTTTTCCGCGATGATGTTCGTGCCCGACTTCTGCGCGATGATCTTGATGATCTCGCGGATGTCGGTGTCGCGGAAGTCGAGCGAGATGTTGTCCTCCGCCACAGCCGGCTGTCCCCAGAGAGACGCCAGCATGGCCGCGGCTACAACCGTGTATTTGAGGCCATTCTTGGTTTTACCTGTGGAATTCATTCTTTTCCACCTCCGATCGGAAATGTCCGACGCATCTGTTCCTTGAATGAGTAAACGACGACCTTGTCAGAAAAGATATCGACAACTTTGAATGATTCATCCACCGTCATTTCTTTAAAAACGACGTACGATTTTTGATTGAACTCGATCATGGCCAGACGTTCGCTCTCGTTCCCGCAGATCCCGGTGACTTTCAGACTGAGGGGAGGGATGACCTGCTTGATTTCGACCGGCCTGGAGGCCTGTTCCTCTTGCGGAGGTCGGATGTCGGGCTCCGGCGGCTTGGGCTTGGTGATCAGGGGCTTGAACGGGTCTTTCTCGGAAACGGCCGGCGAGAACTGGTGCGACTGCGACAGCTCTGTCACCCGGTCGGTTTCTTCCAGGTCATCCGGTGTGGCCTGCTGAGCCTGGGCAGGGTTCGCGGCGAGAACCGTCACGAGCAGTCCCAGTGCGAGAGGCGAAAGGCCGAGAATCCTGAAATTGAATCGTCTGGACACGCGCATAATGCCTGTCAATCCTCTCCGCCGCCGCCGCCGCCGCCACCACCGCCACCACCGCCGCCACCGTGGGAACCGGCGGCGCCGGGCAGACCCGCGAGCGGCGAGAAGGTCGCTCCGAATGCCGAGTCAGCCGGTGCGGCAGCAGCTCCGGCAGCGCCGGACCCGCCGGCGTTGCCCACGTTGCCCTTGGTGCCGCCATCGCCCCGGTAGTCGAACGCGTAGTCGCCGCGGTCACCGCCCGCGCCGCCGGTACCGCCTGCGCCTCCAGCCACCGAGCCGACCGTCGCCCCGGTGTCACCGGTTCCGCCGGTCTGACCGTTCTTGGTGGCAGCGTCGCCATCGGTACCGCCTCGGCCGCCTCCGCCGCCGATCGCTCCTCCGCCGATTCCAGAACCGCCGGCGACACCCGGCAGGACACCGTGGTCACCCTGAGGGTTGCCGACGAGGCCGTTGCCGGCCTTGCTCGGTGCTGCGGATGGAGCCGCTCCAGCGGCTCCGGCGATGCCTGCCGATGCGGCGATCGTGGAGCTCTGCACCGTCACGGTCGAGCCGCTGGCACGCACGCCGTACGCACTGCTGCCGGCTCCCGATGCCGCACCGGAGGTGACGTTGAGACCCTTGAGCGTCACGGTCGACCCCGTGATGGCGATGCCGGTGGTGTTCATCCCACCGGCACCGTTGACCGTGAGGTCAGCAAGCGTCGCTGACGTCGATGACGTGATCGTCACTCCACCATTGACGGTGGTGGTGCCGCTGCGAGATACAAAGTCGGCTCCGTAGCCACCGCGAACGGTGACCCCGCTGGTCGAGCTCAGCGAGAAGGGCGCGTACGCCGACCCGCTACCAGCGACCAGCACCGTATGACGGCTGGCACCTGCCTGAGTGATGCCGAACGGGATCGACTGGCAGGGGGTCGAACCGGGGATGCCGCAGCCGGCGACGTTGGAGCCGCCCGAGGCCGACACCAGGATCGTGTCCGCAGCGATGCCGTCGACGCCGTCGCAGTTGCTGTCCTTGCCAGCGGCGTCAAGGGTGTCCGGCGCTCCGGGATAGACCGTCGCGTCGTTGTCGTTGCAGTCAGCCGGCGGGCTGATGCCATCGCCGTCGTCATCGATCGTCACGTTGATGACGATGGACTTGGAGTCCGTTGCGCCGTTGTCGTCGGTGACGGTCAGCGTCGCGGTGAACACACCGTCGGTGTTGTAGGTCGTGGTCGGGTTGGCCGCGGTCGACGTGTTGCCGTTGCCGAAGGTCCACGACGTGGTGAACGTGCCATCGGGGTCAGCGGAGCCGGCCGACGAGAAGGTCACGGCGAGCGGACGCGGGCCGGTCTGCGGCGTCGCGTTGATCACTGCGGTCGGCGCCTGGTTCGCGACCACCAAAACCGCGACGATCGCCGTGCTGGCGTCGCCGGTGTCGTCGGTGACGGTCAGCTCGACCTGGTAGGTGCCCGGGTTGGCGAACACGTGACCAGGGTTCGCCGACGTGGACGGCGCGGTGCCGTCCTTGAAGTCCCATTTGTAGGCGGCGATGGTGCCGTCGGGGTCCGAGGAGCCCGCGGACGAGAAGTTGACGACCTTGCCCTGCTTCTGCGTGCTCGGCGTGGCCGCGCCCGCAGCGATCGGCGCCTGGTTCGGCGTGACCGTGATGGTCACCGTGGCCGAGGAGATTGCCCCAGCGTTGTCGGTCACCGTCAACGTCGCGGTGAAAGTCCCTGCCGTGGTGTAGGTGTGGCTCGGGTTCGCCGCGGTCGACGTGCCGCCGTCACCGAAGGTCCACGAGCGGGACACGATGGTGCCGTCGGTGTCAGTCGAGGCCGAGGAGTTGAAGGTGACGGCGAGGTTGCGCTTGCCGGTGGTCGGCGTGGCGGAGGCAATCGCGGTCGGCGGAACGTTCGGTGCGGCGCCGACGACGATGCTCATCGTGTCGGTGCTCGTCGCTCCGTTGTCGTCGGTGACCAGCACCGGGTAGTAGGTGCCCGCCGCGGCGTAGGAGTGGTTGGGGTTCGCAGCGTTCGAGGTCGGCGTGCCGTCATCGAAGCTCCACGAGTAGCTGAGCGCTCCCCCATCGGGATCCGACGAGCCGGCCGAGCTGAACGCGACGATCAGCGGCGCCTTGCCGGTGCTCGGTGTGGCCGAGGATGCAGCGACCGGCGCCTGGTTGGCGCTGACCGTCACCGTGACCGTGTCAGAGGCGACCGCCCCGTCGTCGTCGGTCACCGTCAGCACCGCGGTCTTGATGCCTGGCGACGTGTAGGTGTGCGTCGGGTTCGGGACGTTGGAGCCCGGCGATCCGTCACCGAAGTCCCAGGCCCACGTCGTGATCGAACCGTCGACGTCGCCCGAGCCGGCCGACGAGAACGTCACGGCCAGCGGGGCGATGCCCGATGCGTGGTCGACACCAGCGATCGCGGTGGGCGGCACGTTTGCCACGCCGACGGTGATCGTCCGGGTGGTCACCGCAGTGGCGCCGCCGTTGTCGGTCACCTTGAGCTGCACGGCGTAGGAACCGTTGACGGTGAAGGTGTGCGAGGTCGTGACCCCGGTCGCGGTGGCGCCGTCGGCGAAGGTCCACTCGTAGGCGCTGATGCTGCCCCCGGTGTCGAAGCTGGCGCTGGCGTCGAAGTTGACCGGCAGCGGCGCTAGGCCCACCAGCGGCGACGCGGTGAACGACGCCGTCGGCGGGGTGTTGCCCCCTGTGGCCGGTGGCGTCTGGCATGACGCCATCACCAGTGCAGTGACTGCAAGCGCGCACGCGCTCACAACACGAAGACCCCTCATCGCCATGACCCCTCACCCGGGCGACAGCCATGCGCCCGATGTCACAAGAGAAACACAGAGCCGAACGCTTGATCAAGGACCGACGCGGGAGTTCTTTGGCCGAGCACCACAATGAGTCAGCGGCCGACCACGAACAGCGAGGAGCCACTACTCCGAGTGATGTCGCTTCCTCGGAGCGCGGTCACCGATGGTTCAGGCGTTGTCGGACCCGGGCACGACCCGGTACGCGTCGTAGACGCTGTCGAGGCTCCGGATCCGCCCGAGCAACGTGTCGAGGTGTGAGGCATCGCTCAACTCGAACTCGAAGCGCATCTTGGCGACTCGGTCGGCTCCGGCGTGGCTTTGGGAGCTGATGATGTTCACGTGGTGCTCGCTCAAGGTGGACGTGACGTCCTGGAGCAGGCGCGGCCGATCGAGCGCCTTCACCTCGACCAACGAGACGAAGTCACCGGTGGAGTCTGCGTCCCAGTCGACGTCGATGACCCGCTCCTGTTGACCGTCCGCAAGCGACGCAGCGTTGGCACAATCCACCCGATGCACCGACACGCCCCGGCCCCGGGTGATGAACCCCATGATCTCGTCGCCGGGCACCGGGGTGCAGCATCGCGCCATGCGAACGAGCACGTCGTCGTAGCCCTCCACGTGCACCCCAGCGGGGCGCGACCGGCGCCGACTCCTCGGCCGCAACGGTGTCGAGACGACCTCTTCGCGTTCGCCCTCGGCGGTGCGGACCAGCTTGGCGACACGGGCGGCAACGGCTTCACCCGACAGGTGGTGGTCGCCGATCGCTGCGTACATGGCGTCGACGTTCTGGAAGCGAAGCTGGTGCGCGACCTCCGCAACGGCAGCGCCGCCCATGATCCGCTGGGTGGGGAGCCCCTCGCGGCGCAGCGACTTGACCAGCGTCTCCCGCCCCGACTCCAGCGCATCTTCACGTCGCTCACGGGAGAACCACTGGCGGATCTTGTTCGATGCCGAACGCGTGGCGACGAAGTTGAGCCAGTCGCGGCTGGGGCCGGCGCCGGCGACCTTGGAGGTGAAGATCTCGACGGTGTCGCCGGAGGTG
>MWAR01000139.1 GCA_002068715.1 bacterium ADurb.Bin374 | reverse complement strand
GTCATACTCCGCGAATCCCTCCCGGCCGCGGAACCGGTCGAGGATCTTCTTGACCTGCAGGAACTTGGCTTCCGAATACTGCTCGTCATCCGAGCCCGTCAGCGCGCCCTCGGTGCAGGCCCGCAATTCGCTTCTGAAATCGCGGATCTCGGCATCGGGGGCGTCCTGGGATTCTAGAACGATATAGCGATCGGTATTGAAATCGATCTGGGTGAGAGAGCCGTTGATGCGCCCGATCCGCTCCTTGATCGTTTCTCGTTCGCGGGCCAGCTGGGCGTTGAAGTTGGCGATCTCGTTGATCGTGTTCACGTTCAGCAGTTCCTTGAACCGGGCCTCGAACCGCGGCAGATCGTCCCGTTTCAGCCGGTCGAGAAGCCTGCGATACTCGGCGGCAGATTCGATCGAGGCGTCGAACTCCGCCGTCTCGAGCTTGAACTCGTCGTTGAACGCCACCATCGCCCTGGTGATTTTTTCGCGAAGACGGCCCTGGCGGTGGTCCTCGGCATCGATCCTGTCTTGAAGCCAGCCGCGAACGATCTGTTCCGCTCCGGCGCAGGATTCGACGGTCAGCGCGTGGTCGCCGTGGGCTTGCGAACGGATTTCTTCCAGGCGTTCCGGGGAAACGGCCGGCGGCGCCTCGCTCTCCGCCAGCGCCTTCGTCTCGGCATGCAGGGCTTCCGCCATACGCTTCTTTTCATCCGTTCTCGTCCGGTCCTCCCTGGCCGATTCCAGGTCGGTTTCGGCGAGCGCGAGTTCGGCGGCGGCTTCCCGGAGGCTCTGATTGAGCTGTTTCAACCGGTCGGATGCGGCTTCGAGCTTTTTGAACTCGTCGGTTCGTGATGATATATCAATAAGGATAGATTGCCAGTCGATCGCGGAAAACTCCGTGAACTCCTCGAGCCTGGCCAGCGTTTCCATGCGGTCCGACAGCTCCCGGTTCTCGCTCTGGAGACGGGAGATGCGGGCGCCGATCCCTGTCATCTTCTCTTCCCGCTGGCGGTTCTGCGCCTCGAGGGCGGCGATCTTGGCCGTGTTCGTCCAGCCCAGCACATACCGGCTGCGATCGAAGAGGGAATACCGGTCATCCTTCTCGTGGCGTCCCCCCGGCTCCTTGATCTGGCCGGCCCTGGTGATGGCCCGGGGTTCGCGCAGGAACTGCTCCGGCGTTTCACAGCATGCCACGTCGAACCGATGGGCCGTTTCGCGCTCCAGCCAGTCGAAAAAGGGCGAATCTGGCTTGATCGCCAGTTTGCGAACCAGCGAATCGGGGTGAAGTTCCGGCAGGGGGGCGCCTTTGGTCTTGCGCACGAGGTAGTAGACGAGCCTTCCCCGCAGGCGATTCCCGTCGACCCACTCGGATACGCGCTTGTACAGATGCTCGGGAACGAGCATCGAAAGCCCGAAATTGCGCAGAAGTCGCTCGGTGGCGCCTTCCCAGGCGCTTTCTTCCTCTCGCACCTGGAGAAGCTCGCCCGCGAACGGCATTTCGTCCTCGCCGATACCGAGGGCCTCGCAGACCGCATCGCGAATCTCGATCTGGGGCTGGCTGATGTTGCTCCGGCGGCGCTTCAGGCTGTCGATCTCTTTCCGCGTGTCGTCGTGCGCTTTTTTGAGTTCCTTGAAATCGACCTGGTTCTCGGTCAGCTCGTTCTGCACCTCGGATGCCCGGTTCCGGCTGGTCTCGCGAAGGTCGGCAAAACGGCTTCGCTGGGCGGTGAACGTGTCGACGTTTTCCGCCGTCCCTTCCCCGACGTGCTCCGAAAGCTCCCGGTACCGGCCGGCCCGCTTCTTTCTCGCTTCGAGATCTGCTTCCAGCCTCCTGATCTCCGCGGCCAGCCGCTCGAGCCGGTCGCCCCCGTTCTCGGCGACGGCACGCTTCAGATCGTCGACGCGCAGTCGCTGTTCATCCCTGCGACGCTCGAGCTGGTTCACCCGGGCCTCGCATCGCGCCAGCTCCTCGGCCAGGCCCGAGATGCGCTTGTCGAGCAGTCCCAGCTTCAGGCCGGCGAAATGAGAACGCAGGGCATCGCGGCACCGGCGCAGTTCCACGATCTCATCCGCGAGGGTCGCATGCCGATCGCAGTCTTCGGTCAGCGGCTCGAGCAGTTCCGTCTGACGCTTGGCCTTCAGGACGGCCTCGTGAGCCTGGGTGAGATCGTCGAAATGCCGTATCAGGCCATCGATGCGCGGCTCCACGTCGAACGCCTCCAGCATGTGATGCCGGACGAAATCCGTGAGATTGCCCACGGATTTCATCGAGACGGTCTGATGAAACAGCTCCAGCGCTTGCTCGTTGCCGATGCCGAACCGCCGCCGGAACCAGGCCCCGTATTTCGGGAAATTCTCCTCGATCTCCGCGCCGAGACCGCGAAGCCGCTTCTTCAGATGGGAAATATCGGTGCCGAACCCGGAAAAATCGGCCGTGATCGACAGCTCCCGCTCGCTTCCGACGTAGAAACGAGCCGGCTGGCCCTGGGGATCTTTCAGCCAGAACACCTGCGCCAGCGTGACGGTGTTGTTATATCCTTCGTTATAGAAAACGCCGAGGATGACGGAATACCCGTTCGAGTCGCGCAGGCTCACCGGTTTCGCCGAAAGGCTCGTCTCGCTCCGCTCGGACTTGTAATGGCCAAGCACGTAGGAACGCAGCGTGCGCTCCCGGAGGTCGGCGCCGGCGGCCTTGTTGTAGGCGACCCGGTTCGCGGGTACGAGAAGCGTGGTCACGGCATCGACGAGCGTCGATTTTCCCGAGCCGATATCGCCGGTGAGCAGGCAGTTCCTGCCGTTCAGCTCCAGCGTCCAGACCTTCCCGTCGAACGTGCCCCAGTTGTAGACTTCGAGCCGCTTCAGCCGGAAGCCTGTGAGAGCGTCGTCGGCTGCGAAATCGAGTTGCTGTGTCAGAGTCTCATGCATGGTCGGTCCCCGTGGAAGCGGGCCCGAGATGGGCCTGGTAAGCGGCCAGCCGCTCGTCGAAGCCGGTCAGCCATTGGGCGTCGATGAACGCCTTGATGATGCGCTGCACCTCGAAATGATCCGGCTCTCCGGTGGTTTTGAGGCGGCGAAGGAAACCGAGGTCGATCACCTTGTTGATGTGCGCGTCGATCTGGTCGATCAGCCTCGTCTCGTTGCTCGTTTCGGGCAGGAAGAGGCGCATCATGTCGATGATCTCTTCGCGCGAGAGAACCAGGCGCGTGCCGCTTCCGCCGCAATCGAACTCGGCGAGCCGTTTCCGAAGAAGGGCGATCAGGAGGCTCACGGGAAAGGTGAGCTGTCTGCGCGTGACGAGCTGCGGGAGTTTCCCGGCGGTGTCGTCGCCGGCATCGGCACGGTTACGGAGATAGGCGTATCCTTCGGACTCATCGAGGATGAGCTCCAGCCGAAGGACGGTCAGGTAATCACGCACGTCGTTCTGGAAGCTCAGCAGGGACTGCCACAGCCGCTCGTCGTCGTCCCGGTGGACGATGCCCCTGAGGAGCGTGATGCACAGCGCTGACAGATCTGCGGATGGGGAAGTTGCGGTCGTCTGTTGTCGTTCCATGGTCATCTCGTGAAAATGATGCGCTTCAATATTGCGCGTTTCGTGACGGTGGGGGTGTCGGAATCTGCGTTCTGCCAGGAGATGGTTTCCGTCGTCTCTTCGTCGACGACGAAACGGAAGGAGTCGCTCCCCAGCTGCAGATACGCGACGAGTTCCGCGAGGCCGCGGCGAAGCGGATGCCGTTCGACCAGTTCGCCCAGGCTGAACTGGGGGCGGGCCTGAAGCTCGCGGCGGATGTTCGCGGAAAGTTGTTCGCGGTCGACGACGAACTGGGAATACAGGACGGCCGCATCGAGGTCGGCATCGCCCTGCTCCAGCCTGAGGTCGGTCACGACGTGCTTCACCGTCGGCGCATACAGGGGGCGCTCCATGGGGAGTTGAACGTCGGCGGCGGGCTCGGCGAGTTCCATGAAATCCCCTTTCGGAGGCTCGGCCCGAAGCGCCAGCGCCTTCGATTCTATATTGTGAAGTATTTCCATGATGCGGCGGTGTTCCAGTCTCGTCCGGTCGTCGAGGAAGCGGCGGAGCTGCTGGGAAAGATGCGCTACCATGCGTTGGGCGTGCTCGCCCGCTTCCAGCCAGTCGTAGTGGATGCGGCGGAGGCGCGGGTCGGGGTTCAGCTCCGAGACCGGAGGCAGCTGCAGGACCTTTTCGAGCAGGCGTGAAAACTCTTTCTGCCTGGTGTCAGAGAGCAGGAAGGTCCAGAATGCCTGGAAACTCCGGCCCTGGTCGGATTCCGCGATCACGTCGCGTTTTCCCATGATCTCTTCGAGGAGCGTGCCGCGACTGCCTTCCCAGAGGGTGATGCGCTCGCGCGCTTCGCGGTCGAGTCGGCGGAAGTTCTGCTCCACTTCGCGAAAATCGGCGAGCAGTTCGCGCGACGTCTGGACGAACTGCTGGAATCGGTCTTTCAGAGCCGTCTCGTCGAGGAGTGATACATCTCCGGCCTCGATGCGGCCGATCTCGGCATCGATCTCGTCGCGGCGTTTCCGCAGTTCGGCGATACGCTTGTCGGGATCGGCCTCACTGCCCTCGTCCATCTGCCGAAGCAGCTCGAACAGCGTGAGCAGGCGCGACTCGGTTCCGACGAACTTCCGCTCGATGAGCGAATGCAGCCAGCCGATGGCTTTTTCGGCGGCGGGGGTCAGGTCGAACAACGGTTCATCCGACGACGGGCCGTAGAACTTCCGGAGCCAGCCCTTCTCGGGTTTTGCCCACTCGTTGAGATACTCCATCGCCGGCCGCGGAAACGATTCGGGGCCGATCTGCTGTCGAAGGGCATACAACGCGTCTTCGAGCGTTTCGGCGAGATCGGCAGCGGGCTTGGTGCGCAAGTTCGGCTCGATGAACGATCTATGGAGAAAATGAATCACGAGAGGCGCGTGGTCGGACCGCAGAAGGCACCACGCCGGATGATGGGTGCGAAGGGCATCGATCGTCGAGTAATCGAGTCTCCCTGTGTGTCCCACGTTCATCCTGTTATCGTAGTATCGCTCCTCATCGGGATGCAAGAAAAAATTCACCCCCGAATGTCATCGCGTGACATTCGGGGGTGAATAGAATGAACCGTTTAGTTATTCCCTATGCCGTGAACTTTGAGGAAGTTGCCGTGCTGGTCGAGGAGGCGGTGCAGGGCGCGGCCGACTTTTTCCTGCTGGTCGCCCATTTGCACGAACTCGTCGGCGAGCTTGCGGGCGGCGAGCATCTCTTCTTCGGTCGTGATGCCGGCAACGATGGCCTTGACCTCGGCCTGCGCCTGGAGCATGGTGTTTTCGGCTTCCACGGGGCCGACGGGCGGCACGCCGCCGTGAGCGGCTTCATCCATGAGTTCTTCCATGACGGCCCATGTCCACAGGTGCTTCGACAGATCCTTGACCGATCCGGCGAATGCCGAAACCGCGAAGACCATCAGAAAAACAACGACTACTGCCACGAGCTTCCTGGAAACCGACATTGTTCATCCTCCGATGTTGAGTTGCCCGACAATATGCAGATTTCATGCCACCAAAGAAAATGCGATGGAATCTGCGTTTTCGGTGGCCGGCAGAGTTGCGATTGCCGTTTTTTTGTACGTCGTCAGCCAGTTTTCCCGCACCCTCGCGCAAACAAAGACAACCCGAAAAAAACGTTCCCGCGAAACCTGTCCGCGGGAACGTCCGGCTGGATATCCGGGATTTTACTTGAACTCGACCGTCGAAGCCGCCAGCGGCTCGGAATAGGCGTAGCCGATCATGCCATTCGAAATCACGTCTTCGAATTTGTTCTTGTCGGAGTTCCACTTGCTTTCGACCTGGCCGCCGGGAACCTCGTACTCGTAGCAGACGTGGAAGGAAACATACAGTTTTTCTCCGGGTTTGCTGGCCGCCATCATCGACCAGAAGGCGCTTCTGAAGTCGCCCTCATACTTGGCGCCGGGAGCGGTCCAGTCGTAAACTTCCGGATCGAGGCTGGTGAACCCTTCGAGAGGGGAGGCCCACTTCGGCTCGTCCTTCAGGCTGGCGGGCCAGGTGATGTTTGCCCTCGGGGTGCCGCCTTCGTGTGAGGACCAGACTTTCCAAACGCAGTAGTCGCCCTTGTGATGCTTCAGGTTGCCCGCCTGTTCTTTTTTCAGCTTTTCTAGGGCCGCGCCCAGAGTCAAACCATTGGGAAGGAGGGTTCTGACGTTGAATTCGGCCGTCGGACCGGCCGGAATGAAGAACTTGCCGTCCCGGTAATCGAACTGGGCCGGGTCGAACTGCGCTTTTGCCGGAAACCCGGTTTGGGCGACGAGAACGAGGCCGTTTCCAAACGTTTTTGCGTATGCCGGATCGAGATCGCTCTGAGCCGACACGGCCGATGCCGAAAGGAAAAGCGCAAGACAGAGAGCCCACAACTTGTTCATAGAATCCTCCCTTTCAGATGGTGTCTGAGTGATCAAAATATAGCGACTGCTTCCGAAATTTGTCAAAACATTTCGATGAAAAGCGGGGGCGGAAACGATGTGTTTCACGCCCCCGCCAGGGTATCAGATACGATCTGGAATCAGTCGTGGATCTGTTCGCGCATGTCGCCCATGATGGCGCGCGGGATCGGCAGGTCGAGCATGGTGTGCAGGCCGGGCTTCGCGTTGATGACCTGCGGGATCATGTTGATGCACATCGCGATGGTGCCGATGCCGCCGGGAACCTCGGGCTTGTTCGCCAGGTTGACGTTCGGAGTGCCCTTGATGACGACGTAATCGCCGGTATCGGTGCCTTCGAGTTCGGGCTCGATCTGCTGCGGGTGGATCATCTCGACCGCGAGCTTGCCGTTCACGTAGCCGAAGCCCTTCATGGTGCAGCCGGCGACGTTGCCGGGCTTCACTTCGGCGTATTTCGTCTTGCGCAGCACCTTGGAGACGATCGGAGCCATCGTCTGCTCGACGGGCTTGTCGAGCTTCCAGCCGATCGCGTCGCAGATCATGTTGACCGACTCGTTGAAGCCGACGTGGCCCGCCAGGTGGCCGGCCTTCGACTGTTTCTCGAACTCGTCGAGCGTGATGCCCACGCCCTGCTCCTCCATGACGGCCGGGCCGAAGGGGGAAAGGCTGTTGACGCGCTCGGCCTTGACGAATTCGACGTCGGTGCAGGCGCCGGTCATCAGCACGACGAGCAGGTCCATTATGAGGCCGGGGTTGATGCCGGTGCCGAGAATACTGACGCCATTCGCCTTCGCCAGGCGATCCATCTCTTCGGAGAGTTTGGGCTCTTTGGCTTTCGGATACGCCATTTCCTCGGCGGTGGTGATGACGTTGATGCCCAGTTCGACGATCAGCTTGATCTTGTCGAAGGCCTTGCTGGTGAAACTATCCGTCGCCAGCAGCACGAGGTCGGCCGACTTCTTCGAGATGACCTTGTGGATGTCGCTCTGAATGATCACGTCCTTGTGGTTGCCCCGGGGAACGCCGAGTACCTCGAACATGCTCTTTCCCGAGCGGTTCGGGTGGATATCGCACACGCCGACGATCTCGACACCCTTCTTGCGCAGCAGCACTTCGGCCATGCCGCTTCCCATGGCCCCGAATCCCCAGATCGCGATCTTGACGTTGTCTTTCTTCACATCATTCCTCCTGTCGATTATTTGTTCCTCGCCTTGTACTGGTCTGGAACCCTGGCCGGCTGGGCCGGCGGCGTTCCTCGAGACCACTCCGAGTATACATCGTCCTCCGTCAGGAGCCAAGGTTGGAGCACGGGATGCAAGCAGGCTCACGGGGCCGTTATCCGGAGCCGTTGGAGACGCCCTCCGAAAGATGTGACGGGAATCCCATTGCGGAAGGAGGGCCGGACGTGCATCATATCAGGAGTGCGGCAGGCCGGTTCGGACCCGACGGAACGGTGTCAGTCAGGCAAAACGGCTGCGCGAGGGTGAAGAGCTGGAGGAACATTGGATGGACATGAAAAACACGGTCTCGGGTGAAACCGTCGGACGGCTGCTGTCAGCGGTTTTTGAAGGTCGGGAGGAAGAGGTGGCCGAGTTGCTGGCCGGGGGAGCCGACCCTGACGGAACCGATGCGGATGGCGTTCAGACGCCCCTGCTCAATGTCTCGAAAACCACACACGAGGGAATCGCCCGGCGACTGCTGGCCGCGGGGGCATCGGTGGGAAAGGCGAATATCGACGGCGTCACGCCGCTTCACTGGGCGGCGGCCAAGGAAAAGCTCGCCATGGCCCGCTTGTTCCTGGAAGCCGGCGCGTCGGTCCATGCCCTCGAGCGCGACGGCTGGACGCCCCTGCATTGGTCTGCTTTTCGTGGGCACGTCGAGATGACCGGGCTGTTCATCGCTGCCGGGGCGGCCGTGAACCTTCCCGACAAGGATGGCTGGACGCCCCTGCATCTTGCAGCACAGCAGGGATATGCGGAGGCGGTGCGATACCTCCTGGAACATGGGGCCGACCCAGAGTCGCGCGATCTGGACGGCCGGAGGGCGATTGACCTGGCGGAAGGCCGGGGATACCATGAGATCGTCGAGTTGCTGAAACGCGAATGATGGGCCAGGAAATCATATCGGGAGACGCTTCATGGTAAACATCACGGTGATAAAGAACCCCGCGGGTTGCACGATGTGCGAGGAAACGGCCCGCATCGTCAGCGAGGCGACGAGAAAATTTCCGGGCGAGGAGATCAAACTCGACCTGGTTGCGAGCGGCACTCCCGAAGCCGCCGGCTTCGGTATCATCACGACCCCGGTCGTGGTCATCAACCGGAAGATCTACTCGATGGGAAAACCGGTCATCGCGGAAAAAGTGGAAGGCTGGATTCGCAAGGAACTCGGCCGCTGAACGCTGCGGATTCCGCCTTCCCGACGCTCAAAGGAGACCTGCCGTCATGACGGGCATGGAAGCCCTCGCACGGGAACTGAAAAAATATCAATGTATATGCTATTATCCGTCTTCCGGGACGGATCTGACCGACATCGACTTTTTTGGTTCGGGCAGAAAACTGTGGGAGGAACGCCGAGATGGCAGTCCGGCGGCTGCATCATCCGAGGATGCCCCCGATCTGTTCCTCCATACGGACATCAATTTTTACCAGGAGTTTGTTTCGGGAGTGGATCTGTCGCCGAACGAGTGCGGCATGCAGGGGCCCTGTGAGGTGATTTCCTTCCGGGAGCTTCCGGCACTCGAAGCCCCGAACAAGATCTACGACAACTTTGTACACAGCGGGAAATGTTTCGAGTACAGGCTGCGCGTCTGGGGCTCAAACCGGGAAAATACGCTGATCTGGTGCCTCTGTGAAAATGAGGCGCTCG
>MWAR01000138.1 GCA_002068715.1 bacterium ADurb.Bin374 | reverse complement strand
GCCCGGCACTGGTCGTCGACCGACATAGGGACGAGCGGGTCGGCCTGCCGCTCCTCGAGCCGGTAGGCATTCTTGATCGCGTAGGGAGAGCCGAGAACGCCCTTGTTGCCGTCATGTCCGATCGAAGTGACCGGCAGCAGATGAATGGTCGTACAGCCGAGCCTGCGGATGTGGCCCAGAAGCGCGATCGATTTCAGGAATGTTCCGGATTCGCGTATTCCGGCTGCGTTCAAGGTCGGGTCTTTCCCGTCACCGCCGAGCTTTCCATCGCGATCATGATCATACGCGGTCGCGAGCCGCACCATGAGATTGTAGATTTTCTCGCCGCAGATCCAGTTTCCACCGTCGCCGCCGGAAATCTGGCCATTGAGGGAGCGCGTCGGATCGAGACGAGCGTCCTTCGCATATTCGATCGCCCGCAGATGCTCCAGGAACCATCGGGCCTGGTTGACGCCCTTCGGCTTCGCAATCTCGGAAGCCGCGGAACCGACCGGTGTCCAGAGAGAAGGCACAAAATACGCCTCGTTTCCAGATGTCGTTGCGATGCGCTCGAGCTGGGACTTGAGTTCCGCGAAGGCCGATGGGCGTGATGACGACGTCATGTTGTGATCTCCGGCGTGGGCATGGAATGGATTTACACGAAGGCGTCATGACGGATGTCCGTCATACGCGGTGCATGGTAACACAAGGCCGGGCAAATGTACAGCGGCCGCCCGGCAAACAGGATTCTGACGCAAGTCCAGGCATGATCCGTCTGCGTCAGCCGTTCAGCAGATGCTCGAGGAAATAGGGAAGCTGCTTTTTCCACCAGGGCCAGTCGTGGTGCACGTCATGGCCCCAGAAATCGACCCAGGCCGGAATACCCTTGGCGTCGAGAGCGGCCTTCAATTCGCGGGTATCAGGCAACGCCTCGTTTTCCCAGGCACCCTGGCCGACGCAGACCATGATGCGGGTCTTCTTCAACCGTTCGAGGTGACCGTATTCATTCAGGTTCGGCAAGTAGTCGAGCGGCGAGTTGCGGTACACGACGTCGTCCATGTAGTCCCCGATCAGGTGCCGCAGGCGGTAGATGCCGCTCAACGCGATGGTGCCGCAAAAAACGTCTGGATGCCGTAGCAGAAAGTTGACCGAATGATATGCGCCCATACTGCAGCCGATGGTCGTGATGCCCGTCTTGCCGTGCATGTGGTCGTTAATGAACGGCACGATCTCTTCGACGATGTAGGCATCGTAATCTTCGTGGCGCTGGGCCCGCTTCGCGATGTCCCAGTCCTGGCTGAGCCAGGTCTGGTTGTCGAGACTGCCGACCGTGAACAGCTTGATCGCGCCGCCATCGATGTATGGCCTGAGCAGCTCCGTCATACCGAAGTCTTCGAATTCGTAAAATGTGCCCCCAGCACAAGGGAAAACCAGGATCGGCCGGCCCCAATGTCCGTAGACTTTCAGTTCCATCTCGTGGCCGATGCGGTTGCTGTACCACTTTCGATACTCGATATGCACGCGTTCCATCCTCCGCAGATTCAGTCTCGATCACTTGTATCACATCCGGGAAGGATCCCTTCCCATCTTTTTCACCCGCACGTCCCCCTTATCGGCTGCCGAACTGACTTCGCTTACGTCATCTCACGAATGCCGTGACTCTTCATCATCCCCCAGTCCAGTCCGGTACCCGAACACAGCTTGGTTCGCAATCCGTGGCAAAAAAAAATCCCGGGGAACGTCGGTCGGTTCCCCGGGATGCTCATCACATCAGATACCCGCTCATTCGCACTCGCGAGCCTGGTAGTGGGTATGCAGCAGCTTGTGGGACATTTCGCCGCAGGGCTTGCCCAGGAACTCCGCATACAGCTTCTTGATCGAGGGGTTGTCGTGCGACTTGCGGATCTTGCTGTTCTTGTCGTCGCGGTAGATGGCTTCCATGCGCTTGTCCAGGATGGAGGAGTCACCCTTGGTGAAGGGCTGGCCGCCGCCGTTCAAGCAACCGCCGGGACAGGCCATGATCTCGATGATGTGGTAGTTGGCCTGGCCTTTCCGGATCTTCTCGAGCAGTTTGCGGGCATTTCCGAGCCCCGAGGCGATGGCGGCGCGGATTTCGAGATCGCCGATCTTCACCGTGGCCTCCTTGATGCCTTCGAGGCCGCGAACGGCGGAGAAGTCGATCTGCTGCAGGTCCTGACCGGTCACCCAGTCGGCCGCCGTGCGCAGGGCCGCTTCGAGAACGCCGCCCGAAGAACCGAAGATGACGGCGGCGCCGGTCGATTCGCCCAGGGGATCGTCATACGGAGAATCTTCGAGGTGATCGAAGGCAATGCCGGCTTCCTTGATCATCGAGGCGAGTTCCCGGGTCGAGATGACGATATCGACGTCGCGAACGCCGCTTGCATGGAACTCTTCGCGCGAGGCTTCGTATTTCTTCGCCAAGCAGGGCATGACCGAGACGACGATCATGTCTTCGGGCTTCACGCCGATTTTCTTCGCGTAGTAGGTCTTCGCGATGGCGCCGAACATCTGCTGCGGAGACTTACAGGTGGACGGGATGTGCATCAGGTCCTTGAACTGGTGCTCGAAGAACTTGACCCAACCGGGGCAGCAGGAGGTGAGAATCGGGAGATTCTTGTTTTCCTTCAGGCGGGCGATGAACTCGGTGGTTTCCTCCATGATCGTGAGGTCGGCCGAGAAATCGGTGTCGAAGACCTTATGGAAGCCCATCATGCGAAGAGCGGTCACCATCTTGCCCGTGGAGATCGAGCCCGGAGGCAGTCCAAACTCCTCGCCGAGAGCGACGCGCACGGCCGGAGCGGTCTGGACGACGACGGTCTTTCCGCTGTTGATCGCATTCCAGGCCTTGTAGGTGTGATCGACTTCGGTGAGGGCGCCGGTCGGGCAGGAGGCGACGCAGCGACCGCAGTTGGTGCATTTGGTCTCTGCGAGCGGCCGCAGATCGGCCGGGCCGACGACGGCGGTGAAGCCGCGCCCGATGCCGGAGAGGATGCCGACGGTCTCGACTTCGTTACAGGCGACTTCGCAGCGACGGCACATGATGCACTTGTTCGGATCGCGAACGATCGCCTCGCTGGAGATGTCGATATCGTGCTTGGCCATCTCGCCTTCGTATTTGATGCGGTGCAGGCCCATCTGGGCGGCGAGATCCTGGAGCTGGCAGTCGCCGCTCTTCTCGCAGGTCAGACAATCCTTGGGGTGGTTCGAAAGCAGCAGATCGAGCATCGTGCGGCGGGCGTTGATGACGCGCATGCTCGAGGTGACGACCTTCATGCCTTCGGTGGCGGGGGTGCAGCAGGAGGGGGCGAGGTTCGGCCGACCGTCGATCTCGACGACGCAGACGCGGCACGAGCCGGTTTTCGACTCGACCGAGCAGGGGCCGTAGCTCTTGAAGTGACACAGCGTCGGGATGTCGATGCCAATTTTGTGAGCCGCGTCCAGAACGGTCTCGCCTTCATTCACCTGGACGGGAATTCCATTGATAGTCAGATTGATCATGATGTTCGATTCTCCTGAGTCAGCTCATTTGCGGTCAACGGCGTGGAATTTGCAGACAGAGTGGCAGACGCCGCACTTGATGCACACGTTCTGATCGATCACATGCTTCTTCTTCGGCTGGCCCGT
>MWAR01000137.1 GCA_002068715.1 bacterium ADurb.Bin374 | reverse complement strand
CGTCCGCTCTCCCGACGAGGAAAACCTCGTCCGTCTGCGGGCGATCCCCGAAGCGCCTCTCTCCGAAGTCATCTGGCTTGTCGACGGCGTCGAAACCGCACGGGTCGGTCCGCCCTACGAAGCCTTCTGGCAGATGCAGCCCGGCGCACACACCATCACCGTTCTCTCTCCGGGCGAAGAGGCGGCCCAGATCCATATCACCATCGAGTGAAACCCGCTGTCCCGATCATATATAATGGGAAGTCGGCTGAAACAGGACGCATTTCCTCCACGGGAGCATATTCATGAATAAAACATATAGATATACATCGATGTCTTTTCCTTCATTTTTTCTTTTTCTTTGTTTCTTCGTCTTCCTTGTCGACAGAGCGGAAACCGCCGTGGCATCTCCGGAAGCGGCCGACTCGCCGAAGGCCGTTCGTTCACGGAAGGTTCCTCTTCCCTCCGGCTGGCTGGAAGTGGCCTTCATCGATGTCGGCAAGGGCGATGCAACGATCGTCCGACTGCCCGACGGAAGAACATGCCTGATCGACACGGGCTACGCAAAAACAGTCGACGCGCTCGTCAGGAATCTCGAAAAGCGGGGGATCCGCACGCTCGATCTGGTCGTTCTCACCCATCGCCACAAGGACCACGCTGGCGGATACCCCGAGATCGCAAAGGCGTTTCCGATCGCGAGGGTCATCGAGCCCTACGATCCGCGCGATCCGGCCCGGACGCTCCGCGTCAAGCCCGGAAATGTCCTTATCGAGGGCAAAGGATACAAGCTCACCGTGCTTGGTCCGTCACGGACACATTCCGATGAGAACGACAGTTCTCTCGTGCTGCGACTCGAGTTCGGAAAGATCTCATTTCTCTTCGCGGGAGACATTCTTGCAGCCGGGCAGGAGGATCTGCTGAGCCGGGGCGTCGATCTGCGCGCCAACGTCCTGAAGGCCCCCCACCACGGTATCTACAAGGGCGGGTCGGCGACACGCTTCTTTTCGGCCACCCGGCCGGGATATGCGGTCATCACCTGCGATGCCGGTAAGGGGGACGTTCCCGACGATGGCGTCGTGGAAACCCTCCGGAATATCGGTGCGACGGTCCTGCGGACGGATGAAACCGGGAACGTCGTGTTCCGCAGCGACGGCAACGAACTGCAGATGAAGCCCTGAAGGCCCCAAACACACATCGGACGCCCGCTTCTCCGCAAGTCCCGGGAGTCTGACGTTTTTTCAGTCGACATCCCGAGACACCGTACTCATTTCTTGTTGAACACTTCCGGATACATTTTTTTCGCGCACTCGGGGCAGATGCCGTGGCTGAAATCAGCGCCCGAATGCTTGGCTATATATTCTTCGATATGTTCCCAGTATCCCTTATCGTTGCGTATTTTTTTGCAGGCAGAGCAGATCGGCAGAAGACCGCTCAGCGTCTTGACGTTCGTCAGGGCCTCCTGGAGCTCGCGGATCAGCTTCTCACGCTCCGCTTCCGCCTGTTTGCGGAAGGTTATATCGCTGATGGTAGACAGAAGCGAATCCTGGCCATGGATCGCCAGCTTCTCGGACGACAGGAGAATCGTCCGGAACTCCCCCGACTTTCGCCGCATCGTCACTTCGAAATCGTGCACAGCCCCTTTCGCCGCGATTTCCCGGATGAAGGCGTCACGCTCGCTTTCCGACAGCCAGAGGTTCAACCCCATCGTCGTCCTGCCGATCATCTCCTCGGGAAGATAGCCGCTCATCTTCGCGTATCCCTCGTTGACCTCGAAGATGCGACCATCTTCGGCCCTGGTCAGCATGATCCCGTAGGGGGACGAGTGGAACGCCATGGAAAATTTTTCTTCCTGCGTTTCCACGTCCATCAGAAGCCGCTTGTTCACCATCAGTACGAGGGCATAGGTGAGAGAGATGACGATCAGCTTGTAAAAAAGCATGATATATGTTTCGAACGGTCCGGAGTGCATCCAGTCCTGCCCCACGCTTCCCTCCGACAGGGCATGCACGACCCTGGCGAGATTGGTCAGGTTCATGGCACCGTAGACCAGGCCGACGCCCAGCGTCACGGACCTCATCTCTGCCTCCACACGGAACACGAGAAGCCAGAAAACCTGGAGCCCGATGATCAGCCAGAACGCGGAGAGATTCAGATTTCGCATGTTCTGATCGGGCTGTATCAGGGAAAACCAGGTATGAACCCCGGTGAACACACAGATCAGCAGGACGTTGTGAAATTGCCGGCCGCTTTTCCCCGTGAATTTTTCCAGGCCGATGAAACCGAAAAACGTTCCGCACAGCAGGAGCGCGTTCGTCGCGACTATCGTGTACCAGTGCGGCTGGGAACTCCGGTTGAAAAGCACTACCATCGCGACGGCCTGGCAGAAAAAATCCAGTACGTTGAAGAAAAGGCCGTCGTACCGCTGGCGGTTTCTGTGCCACATCAGCACGATGATCATCGTGCAGATGCCATGCGTGATCAGCGTCGTGAAGATGATCGTCCGCATGTCGAGAATGTTCATGAGTCATGCTTCTCCATAACACGCCTGCGGGGACAGGCCGAAAATCTCGACAGCTCCGGTGCGTCCCTTGACCTGAGTCGTTCCGAGCGGCCCGAACCGGCTTTGCAGCTCGCCGGACAGCATCGAGAAAACCGTCCCGGAAATGACTATCGGGCGATCGTGCTCCTTCGTGAGCGTCTCGAGCCGCGACGCCGTGTTGACGGCGTCCCCGATGACGGTGAACTCGCGACGCTGCTCGCTGCCGACCGGCCCCAGCAGGACCGGCCCATGGTGGATGCCGATTCCCGACCGGAGCAGGGGCAGCTGCCGGAGCGTCCATTCGGAACGCAGGATCGCCAGTTCCCGCTGCATGCGAAGGGCCGCTTTCACGGCTGCATCGCACGGGGCTGCCAGCGGCGTGAGACCGCCGAACGTGGCCATGATCGCATCTCCGATGAACTTGTCGATCACCCCGCCCTCGGCCTGGATGCAGACGACCATCTCGTCGAGATACCGGTTGAGATGGTCTACAACGGCGGCCGGCGCCATGCCTTCGCAGAGGGTCGTGAACGAGCGGATATCGCAGAACAGCACGGCCACGGCCCGCGTCTCGCCGCGCACGGCTTCGGACGACATCAGCCGGTCGCGCACTTCAGGGCTCACATACTGACCGAACAGCCGGTCGAGATAGGCTCGCTCCCGCTCGTTTTCGATCATGCGCCCGATCATGCGCCGCACCGACCGCGACAGCACGCCGACGGCGCCGCCGGTCAGCACGAGCATCAGCGATTTGAAGCCCCACAGCAGGGGATCTTTCAGATCCTGCAGGAACAGCGCGTCGGGACCCGAAACCTGCTGTAGATGGGCACGCGCGAACTGGTAGGCGGCAAAAAACTGGGCGGCGGCAAAGAGGCTCGCGAGGAGCGAAACGCGAGCCTGCATCCAGAACCCGGTCAGCACGACCAGGAAAAAATACAGGTAGGACGGCGGGCCGGTGAGATACGTCGAGGTTCCGCCCGGCAAAATGGCCCAGGAGACGATGAAAATGACCGTCGGCAGCGAAACCAGCGGCAGCACGACGATCCAGGGCCGCTCCGCGGGTATTCCATCGCGCCGCGCCGCAAGATACAGGGCGAGAACGGCAAAACCACAGATAAACGACCAGAGCGCCGGAATCATCATGCTGGGAACGATTCCAAGCCAATCGACGCCGGCAAGTACCCCGCCATCCTGAAGGACGAGATCGTTGGCCAAGAGGCGACCCGCGTGTTCG
>MWAR01000136.1 GCA_002068715.1 bacterium ADurb.Bin374 | reverse complement strand
CTTGTTGGGGTCGGGATTGTCTATGAATTCGTGTATATTGGTCGCTATTTCCTTGAGCCGGCGCTTGAGCGCCTGTTCCTTCATCAGTTCGAGGTAATGCAGCACCTGGTCGAGAGTTGGAGAGGGTTGCGCGATGACCCGGTTCAGGTAGTTCTGCATCGGCAGGTCGAACACGCCCTGATGCTTCAGCTTGTTCTTGATGATGATCTTGTCGATCAGCGAGCCGTCGCGGTTCTCTTCGCGCAGGGCCATGATGGCCTTGCAGATCGCGCGGGAATACGAGGTGGAGAAAAGATCCGCGATCAGCCCCTTGGAGACGGCTGCCTCGAGAATGTAGCTGTCGTTGAGAAGGCCGGAGAGGACCGAGCACTCCATCTCCTCATCGCCAAGGCCGGTGATGGTCGAGCTGAAGACGCTCGTGTCCTGCCCGGTTTTTTCCTCGCCGAGAGCCGCCTTCGCGTCGGCGACCCCTTTTTTCTGGACCAGAAACGCCTGGGAATCGCGCTCTGACGGCGTCGGCGGAACCGGCGCGGGAGAGGGTCTTCCCGGGGGCTGGGGGAGAGTCGGCATTTCCGGGGCTGACGGCGGGGCCGGGGGAAGCGGGGTGCCCGCTCCGGCTTTTGCACGAAGCCCGGCGAGGACCGAGCCTCCAGCGGGGGTTTGGAGTCCGGGAATAGGCGGTAATGCGGAGATGGACGGCGGAGTCGGTGGGGCGGGCAACGGCTCTTCAGGTGACGGGCCGCTTTCCATGCCCCCCGCGACAGCAGGAGGAGTGGGCGGAGGCGTGAACGAGGCGGGCGGGAAGGAGGAAACCGGTGGTTCTTTCACCCCGACCGGTTGATCCGACGGGTGCGGCGGAGCCGGCGGAGTCGGCGGAGTTCCGTCCGTCCGCTTCTGGAGAAGGTCCTTGAAGGAAAATCCGCCGGGGGCGGCGGGGCGCTGACAGAACGGACATTTCCCACTCAGGGGAAGTTCACGATGACACTCGGGACATTTTGCCACGGGTATTCCTCCTCACGACAATCAGGTATCTAGCATAAATCATGCGGAAAATCCTGACAAGAAGCGATGTTTTCCCGAGTGGTTGGAGGACGGCGCATGTTTAGCCGATATATATGTGGATGCCCGTGCCTGTGCACCGACGATGTGGACGGAAAACGGCATCCTGAGCCGCTTCCTTGACATTCTTCGGAACGGTGCGTATTATGCCCATGCTCAGCCTAGTCTATCCATAGAAGGAGTGCTATGACCCCGAGTCGCACGACCGTTTTCAAACTCCTGATCGGCGCTTTCTGTTGTCTTGCCCTTCTGGCCGGCACCGCTTTCGGTTTCGAAAGCAATCTCGTCGTCGGCTTCAAGGTGGAAGGCAACAAGATGATTCCCGAATCCACGATTCTCATGAATCTCAAAATGAAGATCGGGGACCGCCTCGAGCAGAACGATGTCCAGGCTGAGATCGCCCGGCTCGGCGAGATGGGATACTTCTCCTACGTCGGCGCCGAGATCCGCAACGATGCGAAGGGCAAGCTGCTCGTCTTCAAGGTCGAGGAAAACGAGATCATCGACAGCATCGAGGTCAAGGGATGCACCAAGGTCTCCCACGAAAAAATCGAGAAGGCCATGGAAAGCCGCATCGGCACGGTTTTCAACTCGAAGCTCCTGACGCAGGACATCCAGAATATCAACGAACTGCTGGCCCGCGAAGGCTACCTGTTCTCCAAGGTCAGTGACGCCTACGTGAAAGACAAGGGCGCGAAGATCTTCGTCGAGATCACCGAGGGCATTCTCTCGGAGATCCGCGTCGAAGGCCTGAAGAAGACCAAGGAAAAGGTTGTCCGCCGCGAGCTGACCGTGAAGACCGGCCAGGTCTACGACAACAACAAGATCGTGCGCGATCTGCAGCGCATCTACAACCTCGGCTTCTTCGAGGAAGTGAAGCGCGACCATCTTCCCGGCAAGACCCCCGAGGAGATCGTTCTCGTGATCCAGGTCGTCGAGCAGAAAACCGGCCGGGCCGGCGTCGGCGGCGGCTACAGCTCGCTGAACGGCCTCGTCGGCTTCGCGAACCTTTCCCAGAACAACTTCAAGGGCGAGGGAAAGCGAATCTACGGGAAAACCGAGTTCGGCGGCGTCCAGACCTTCGAAATCGGATACTTCGATCCCTGGCTGAATGACAAACCCCGGAGCTTTGGTATCGATTTGTATAACACAAAATATACAAGAAACCTCTACAGCCTTGGCGACACCCTCACGGAATACGACGAGGAGCGCAAGGGCGGCAACATCACCCTCGGGCGGCGCATCCGGCGCGATGTGGACCTGTCGTTCCGGTTCCGTGACGAGGACATCAACCTGACGCCCACCGATGAGACTCTCGCGGCGGCACCGATCGGGGTTATGAACGGCCGTCTTCAGAGCTTGGGTGCGATTCTCGACAAGGACACGCGCGACAATCGCTTCCGCCCGTCGGGTGGTCTGCACGATACGTTCTGGGTCGAGACGACCGGCGGCCTTCTCCGCGGCGCCAACCAGTACACCAAATACGTGCTTTCACTGCGCAGATACATTCCGGTTTCCAACAACAAGAAGACCGTGTTCGCGGTCCAGGGCGTTGGCGGCCGCGCGTCGATCGGCGAAGGCTTCGTGCCGGTCTACGACATGTTCTCCGTTGGCGGCAGCGACACGGTTCGCGGCTATCGCGAACGTGAGTTCCTCGGAACGAAGCTGCTCTACGGGAATTTCGAGATCCGCCAGAACATCGCGAAGAACTTCGACATGGTCGGGTTCTACGACGTCGGTAGTGCCTGGGGCCTCGATTACAACCAATTGTCCAAGGATTTCGACGCAAAGGCCGGCTACGGCATCGGCATCCGGCTCCAGACCCCGCTCGGCCCCGTCGCCGTCGATTACGGCAAGGCCACGGACCGTAACGAGGGTCGCACCTACTTCAACTTCGGCAGTTCCTTCTGACATCCAGAGATTAATCAATACATAAGGAGATCCCTCCCCCATGAAGAAAACATTCCTGCACCTCGGACTGGCGGCTGCTCTGCTGGCACTGCCTTCGGCTTGTGCCGCTTTCAGCTTCGGGTATGTCGATGCCGGCAAGCTGTTCGCGAAGTATTCCGAGACCCAGAAGACCAAAACCTACCTCGAAAGCGAGAAGGCCAAGCTCCAGAAAGACCTGGATACGCGCAAGAAGCAGGTTTCCGACCTCGATGCGAAGTATGTCGAGATCGCCAAGAAAATGCAGGACCTGCGCGACGCCAAGAAAGAAGCCGAGGCCAAGGCCCTCGAACCGCAGCTGCGGGCCCAGCGCGAGGCGCTCGCCAACGCCAATTCCGAACTTCAGAAGTTTTTCGAAGAGTCGCAGAAGCGGCTCTACGAGCTCGAGGAAGAGAAGATGGGCGGACTCTCGAAGGCTCTCGATGACAAGGTCGATGCCGTGATCTCCCGCATCGCCAAGTCCAAGAACCTCGAAGCCGTGTTCGAAAAGCGTTTCTGCTACTTCGGCGGCGTCGACATCACCGACGACGTCCTGGCCGCGCTGAATGGCGGCGGCTCGGCTCCTGCAGCCGCTCCTGCAGCTGCTCCGGCCCCGAAGAAGGGCAAGTGACCTGATTCCCAGGGCGCCCGTGCCGACCGATGGCGCGGGCGCTTTCTCGCACAAGAGACAGAAGGGCTGGAACGCATGATACACACGCATTCCGATACCGGAGCCAGGCAGACTGCCGGGAAGAGCATTTCCCTGGCCGAGCTTGCGACGCTTCTTGGCGGCCGTCTTGACGGCGCTGTGCCGGGTCCTGCCATCACCGGAATTGCGGCCCTCGCCGATGCGGCATCCTCGGATATCACCTTCCTCTCCGATGCGAAAAACTATGGAAAACATCTCGAACAGCTGAAGGCGACACGCGCAGCGGCCGTTATCGCTCCCGAAAAAGCCGGCGAACTCCCTCTGCCGTCGATCAGGTTCGCGAACGCCTACGAAGGGTTCCTCAAAGCCCTCCGATACTTCCACCCCGAAGCCAGGCCGAAGCCGGGCATTCATCCGACGGCCTTCGTCGATGAATCCGCGAATGTCCATCCGACGGCGATCATCGGGCCCATGGCGGTCGTCGATGCCGATGCCGTCATCAATGCCGGAGCCTGGATCGGTGCCCAGGCACATGTCGGGTGCAACGCGTCCGTCGGTGCCGACGCGCGACTGCATCCTGGCGCGAAGCTTCTCCACGGCTGCCGGGTTGGCGCCAGGAGCATCATTCACGCCGGTGCCGTCATCGGAAGCGACGGGTTCGGCTACCTGTCGACGGGCGAAGGCCACGCGAAAATTCCGCAGGTCGGCAATGTCGAGATCGGGGCCGACGTCGAGATCGGGGCGAACGTCACCATCGACCGCGCCACAATGGGCAGCACCCGCGTGGGCGACGGAACCAAGATCGACAATCTGGTCCACCTCGCGCACAACGTGACGGTTGGAAAACAATGCATCATCGTCGCCCAGGTCGGCGTCTCGGGCAGCACCGTCCTCGAAGACCGTGTGACCCTCGCGGGCCAGTCGGGAACGGTAGGCCACGTCACCGTCGGCCGCGGAAGCACGATCGCCGCTCGCGGCGTCGTCACGCAGGACGTCCCGCCGAACAGCATGATGTCGGGATTTCCCCTCAAGCCGCACATGGAGGAGAAGCGCGTCATGGCGGCCATTCGCAAACTGCCCGAGCTCGTGAAGACGGTCAGGGAGATCCAGGCCAGGCTCGGCGTCGAAGCAGCAGAGGAGAAGGAATGAGGCGCATCGGTATTTTTCAGCTCCTGACGACTCTTGTTATCCTGTTCGCCCTTTCCACCGGCATCTTGGAAGCGGCTGGAACTCCGCGCCTGCGGTATCTCGGTTCTTCGAATATCTCGCTGCCGACGGCATACATGATGGGCGAAACCTCCTACATCAACGATGCCGGCCACAACATGGTCATGTACACGCAGAAGGCCCAGGGAAAGCTGATGGAGCTGTCCCTGCTGCGCCACCTGAACGGTGCCGAGTCCGGAAAGAACGTCATCAATTTCAAACTGAATATTCTCGAGGAAGACCGGTTGATCCCCAACATCGCCTGGGGCGTCGGCGACGCCGGAATGACACTCGGCTCACGCGTCTTCTACTTCGCCGGCTCGAAAACGTTCGAAGCCTTCGCCGCGACGTTGCATGGCGGTATCATCAAGGATCCTGTCACGACCGACAAGAAGACCTTCGTCGGTGTCGAAAAGACGATCCTGCCTCTCGTCATCATCGCGGGAGAGCACGTGGATGGGCAGACGTCCTACGGGGTCAAGATGCGGCCCTATCCCGGCGTCAGCCTCGAATATGCCCGTCGTGACGATGACGGCGGCGATGATGATGCGATATATAAACTTCAGTATATTAAATCCTTCTGACGGAAGCCGATGACACATCCCCCCGAACAACGCACGATTCGTAAGCCTATCACGCTCACCGGCGTCGGTTTGCACACCGGACAGCCGGTTACGCTCACATTCAAGCCGGCCGACCCGGATTCCGGAATCGCCTTCCGGCGGATGGATCTTCCGGGCACCCCTCTCGTTCAGGCCAGTGCGGCGCATGTGAAGGAAGTGCTGCGCGGTACGACGATCCGGGGCGAGGACGGAGCCGTCATCCATACCGTCGAACATGTCATGTCAGCCCTGTATGGAATGGGCGTCGACAACGCGATCGTCGAGATCGACAGCGCCGAACCGCCGATTCTCGACGGCAGCGCCCTGCGATTCGCCGAAGCGCTTCGCGACACCGGGATCGTCGGCCAGGGTGTTCCCGCGCAGGTTTGCGATGTCCGCGACCTCTGCGCGTTTTCGGAAGGGGACAAAAGCATCGTGTTTCTCCCTTCCGACAGGTTCGAGATCACGTTTCGTCTTTCATACAAGGACAATATCATTTCGCCCCAATCCGTCCATCTTGTCGTCGACGAGACTACCTTCATCGAACGGATCGGTCGGGCTCGCACCTTCGGATTCGAATACGAGTTCGACATGCTGAAGGAAAAGCGGCTCGCCTTGGGCGGAAGTCTCGAAAATGCCGTGGTTGTGAAACGTGATGGATCGGTCATGAACCCCGAGGGACTCAGAGACCCTCAGGAGTTCGCGCTTCACAAAATTCTGGATCTGATCGGCGATCTGGCTTTGACCGGACGCCGCATGAAAGGGCATATCATCGCCTGCCGTACCGGCCATGCCTGGAACGTGAAACTGGCGCAACGGCTGTGCGCGGTGTATCATCAGCAGAAGGAAAGGAATCACGCCCCTATGATGACGATTGAAGAAATCAAGCAGATTCTGCCACATCGATATCCGTTCCTGCTCGTCGACAGGATGCTGTCGATCGAGCCCGGCGTCTCCGCGGTCGGTTACAAGAATGTCACGGCCAATGAAGAGTTCTTCAATGGGCATTTCCCTCAACGGCCTGTTATGCCTGGCGTTCTCATCGTCGAGGCGATGGCGCAGGTCGCCGGCGTTCTTTTCCTGTCGCAGCCGGAGCACAAGGGCAAGATTCCCTTCTTCTGCGGCATTGACGGGGCCCGGTTCCGGAAACCGGTCGTGCCTGGCGACAGGCTCGAAATGCATGTGAAGGTTCTGAAGGTTCGCGGCGCGACCGGCAAGGTGCAGGTCGAGGCGAAGGTCGACGGCGAAACGGTCGCCGACGGCGAACTCATGTTCACGATCGTCTGATCGTCAAACCAGCTAGAAAAGGGTAACGCATCATGAGCATACATCCCACCGCCATCATCGCGCCGGGAGCGAAGATCCATCCGACGGTCGAGGTGGGGCCGTATACGGTCATCGGGCCGAATGTCGAAATCGGCGAGAAGACCATCATCGGGCCGAATTCCCATATCGAAGGCTATACGACGATCGGCAGTGAAAACCTGATTTCTCCGTTCGTGTCCATCGGCTGCCCGCCCCAGGACCGAAAATTCAGCGGCGAAACATCCTTCGTGAAAATCGGAAACGGGAACCATTTCCGCGAGTTCGTCACCGTCCACATGGCCGAGGGCGCCGGCAACGAGACCGTCATCGGCGACAAGAACCTGTTCATGGCGTATGTCCATGTCGCTCACAACTGCCGGGTCGGCAGTAACGTCACCCTGGCGAACTGCGTCACGCTCGCCGGCCACGTCCATGTCGGCGACAGAGCCACCCTGGGCGGTTTCACCGGTATTCATCAGTTCTGCAAGATCGGCGGATTCGTCATGATCGGCGGCATGAGCAAGATCGTCAAGGATGTCCCGCCCTTCATCAAGATCGATGGGAATCCTGCCCGCGTCATCGGCCTTAACACCGTCGGCCTGCGCCGCAACGGCGTACCGCGCGAATCGATCGATGCCATCCGGGCCGTGTTCAAGATGTTCTTCCGCTCCCAGCTCAACGTCACCCAGGCAAAAGAAAAGCTGGCCACGATGTCGGAAGCGAGCGATCCCTACATTCGCCAGTTCATCGAGTTCCTTGGCACGAGCAACCGGGGAATCTACAAGCGGACTCGCGAGACACCCTCGGAGCGCGAAGCTTCCGAATAATCTCGACCGAAAACAGCGAAGGCGCAGTCAGCGGACTGCGCCTTCGCTGTTTTCGGCGTCGAGAAGACCTGTCATTCGTCTTCCCGATGAAGTAGAGTGAGAAGAGGTTCATCCGAGGGAGTTTCCGAGTGTTGCAACGCCTGTCTCTCTGGCTGAAAGCGGCCGTCGAGGCCTTCCTTCCGTTTTCATGCCATGTTTGCCGCGTACGAACGCCTCCTGGAACCATCCTCTGCGCCGATTGCCGCCGGCGCATCGCGGCATCCATGCACGAACCGGCGATCGTCGAAGATGTCGCCTGCAGATGCCCGGTCATGACGTTCGGCGCATACGTCCCTCCATTGTCGGAGGCCGTGAAAGTCGTGAAATACAAACCATCGACCCGTCTCCTCACCGCCCTCTCCGGTGAGATCGCCCGTGTCGCGGCCCGGATGCCTGCGGCGGACCGGCCCGACATTCTCATCCCAGTTCCGCTTCACCCGAGCCGGGAGGCGAAGCGCGGCTTCAACCAGGCACGCCTGCTTGCCGAAATCCTGGCGGAATCCTGGAAGGCAGCCGTCTCGCCGGCGATCGTCCGGACCCGCAATACGAAACCGCAGGCCGAGTGCGACGAAACGCTTCGGGCGACGAACCCGGCCGGTGCGTTCACTCTCGCCAAAGGCCTCATTCCATCAGCCTTTACAGGAAAGCGGCTGGCCGTCATCGACGACGTCGCGACGACGGGGGCGACCCTCGATGCCTGTGTGGCAACCGTGGAGCGACTGCGGCCGGCATCCCTCCGGGCCGTCGTCTGGGCGCATTCCTACAGGCAGAGCGGTTGACTTTGCGGCGCAATCAGCCTAGAATGAAAAAAATGTTCATCGTACGTACTAACAGTACCGGCAGTTCGAGCCGATATCCGGTAATGGAGGCTTCCCCCGCGCAACCAGACCAAACACCAGGGGGAGACGTCTCGGGGAGTTCAGGAGGGAACCATGAAGGTCTCCAGGAATGACATTCAGAAGATCTATCAGGAGCAGATCAAAAAGGCCAAGACCGAACAGTCGGGCGATGCCTTCGGGAAGATCCTGAAGGAAACGACCGGCGGGGCCGAGGCTCCGAAGAAGACCTTTCATCCGCCCAGCGGAGTGAATGTCAATCAGCCGATCAGTACCGGCAAACCGGTGGCGGAAGCCGATCCGGTCAAAACGCTCGAGTTCGCGGCCGAAGTCGTCGCAGGTCAGCCCGAAATCAGGGAAGAAAAGCTGACCCGCATCAAGGCTCTCTTCGACAAAGGCCAGTACAACATCTCACCGGAACAGGTCACCGAAAAGCTTCTTTCGAGCGCTGAAGGCCGCCTGGCGCTCTTCACATCCTGGGAAGGCTGACGCGCGATTTGAGCGAGCAGGGAACAATCCTCAAGCAGATCCTGAACGAGGAGCTGGAGATCTACCGCCGGCTCCTCGAGCTGTCTGAGCGCAAGAAAAAGCTGCTTCTCGAGAAATTTTCGACCGATCTCATCGACATCGTGAGCGAGGAAGAAAAGCTCTCGGCGCGGCTTTCCGAACTCGGATCGGCGAGAGCCGACTGCCTGACGGCGATTGCCGGCCAGGCTGCCGTGAAGCTCGAAGAGGTTCTCGATCTCATCGATGACGCGAACCTGAAATCCGACCTCTGGATGCTGGGCACCCAGCTGAAGGAGACGCTCGAAAAGATTCGCGCCATCAACGAAGACAACCAGCGTCTGCTCGAACAGGCGCTCGAACTGACGCAATACACCCTGAAGCTCATCACCGCTCCGCCGAAGGAAGTCACCTATCGTCCGCCCGGCCAGCAGGGGACACAGCCGCCGCAGCGGCCGTCTGTTTTGATCGACCGGAAAGCATAGCATCCCCTACAATTTCATCTGCAACGGGCACTCTGGAGCTCAAACTCCGGAGTGCTTGTTTTGTTTTGTGCGTTCGATGATTTTTCGCTCAACTCATGAACGTTATGAGCCGATAGAGATTATAGGGGAAATTAGGCGATTCCCCTCCGTGGCCGTTTTGAACAACAGATTGACGGCATGGACAGCCACAAGGAGGCGCCATGAGGGCCACATTTTTCGGCATCGAGATCGGCAAACGTGGAATCCTGACCCAGCGCTCGGCGATGGAAGTGACCTCGCACAACATCGCCAATGCCAATACCGAAGGCTACGCGCGCCAGCGGGCGGTGCTCGCCGCCACGGACCCGTGGTCGATTCCCAGTTTCATTTCGCAGACCTGCGCCCAGCAGGTCGGAACCGGCGTCGATGTCGTGAAGATCGAGAGCCTGCGCGATGCCTTCGTGGACGAGAAGATCATCCGTCAGAATTCGATTCTCCAGGAGAAAACGACGGCGGACAACCTGATGAAGGAAGTCGAAGCGATCCTCAACGAGCCGAACGACATGACCCTCCGCAGCCAGATGGACAAGTTCTGGTCGGCATGGGAAGAGCTTTCGCTGAATCCTTCCAGCATCGAACTGCGCCAGAATCTGGTCGAACAGAGCCAGACCCTCATCGAGCAGTTCAAGGAAATCGATACCAACCTGAATGTGCTTCAGGGCGTCGTCGATCATGCGACGGACGGAAGTATCAGCGACCAGCTCGAAGACGCCGTCAAACAAGTGAACAGCCTCTCCTCGCGGATCGCCGAACTGAACGTCACGATCGAGCAGATGGAAACCGCCAACGCGAATGCGAACGACCTGCGCGACAAACGGCAGCTGCTCGTCGAGGAGATGTCGAAGCTCATTGCCGTCGATACCACCTGGGATTCCTCCGGGCATCTCACCCTGCGGTCCGGGAACCAGCTGCTCGTCGAGCATTCGGTCGCTCGCGACCTGTATGTCGTAACCAAGGACAAGTCTCTGCCGACGACGGTGAGCGGAAGTCCCGATTACCCGCAGATGTCCGACAAACCCGACGTCGCCGAGGCGGTGTTCAATCACTCGGGCTCGACCGGTCAAATCACGCTGGATGTGGTGCAGACGGCCCGGGCGCACCAGGTCTACTCGTTCCTGTCGTATAACCCGCTGACCGGGCCGCTTTCCAACTTCGGCGTCTCGAGCGGAACGTTCTCGGTCAACGGCCGCACGTTCTATCTCGATGCCGAAAAGACCTCGATGAAGGACCTCGCCGCGATGATCGACGATGGAAACGTCGAGATCGACGCGAAACTGAACGAATCCGGCCAGCTCTGGATGACCTCGACCCTCACGGGCACCGAGCACAAGATGACGTTCGCCGACGGCACGAGCAACCTGATGACGGTGCTCAATCTGCAGCAGAACCAGGAAGCGCGCGATGCGATCTTCAACTATAACGGCAACCAGTTCGTGCGGCAGGGAAACGTCGTCGCCGATGCCGTTCCCGGGGTGACCCTCATGCTGAAGGCCCACGGCGTCGCCAATCTCGACCTCCACCCGACGGTCACTGGAGGCAAGATCAACGCCCTTCTCGAACTGCGCGACAACAACATCCGGACCTATCGCGACAAGTTCAACGAGATGGCCTACCGGCTCATTTCCGAAGTCAACGAGGTCCATCGCAAGGGGTTCGGTCTCGACGGCGAAACCGGAAGAAACTTCTTCAAGGCCGTTTCCACGGATGATCCGAGTCTTCCCTTCAAGAACGTCATCGCCAGTCTTTCCCTGGAAGATTATATCGTAGGCAATACAAATACGATCGCTGCAGCCCAGGGAACGCTCGAAAACCAGACCGACAAACTGCCGACGTTCAACGGCGTGGGCGACGGCGGAAACGCCACCCTCATCGCGCAGATCAAACAGAAGGATTTCTTCAACGGGGGAAAGGCGAACTTCGACGATTTCTACAGCACGATCATCACCCAGGTCGCCACGCACAGCCAACGGTACGAAACGCAGAAAGCCACGTCGCAGGACCTGATGACCCAGTTGCAATCGAAGCGGGACGAGGTCTCCGGCGTGTCCCTGGACGAGGAACTGACGAATCTGATCAAATTCCAACACGCGTATAACGCTGCTTCCCGCGTCATCACGACCGTCGACCAGATGCTGGACAAGATCATCAACGGGATGCTCTCGTAATAATCTGATTAATATATAAAAATATGTATGTGTTGTCACTGAAGGAGGCGATTCCATGAGGGTTTCCAATCAATGGGTTGCGAACTCTTTTCTGACGGTTCTCAACAAGAACCATACGGCTCTGAGCAAGCTCCAGGTGCAGATCAGCTCCGGCAAACAATACAGTCTCGCCTCGGAAAACCCCGTCAGTAACGCTCTTTCCATGGCTTACAAAACGCAGATCTCCGAAACCAGCCAATACAAGAAGAACATCTCCACCACCACGACCTGGCTGAACAGCTCGGACTCGGCGCTGACGACCCTCGAAACGATCCTGCAGCGCGCCCGCGAACTGGCTGTCCGGGGGGCGAACGATACCCTCGTACAGGCCGATCGCGACGCCATAGCTGCCGAAATAAATGAGCTGATCAAGAATGTGGCCGATATCGCGAACACGAACGTGAACGGCGAATACATTTTTTCCGGCCACGACGTCAAAACACAGACGATCAACCTCGTCGGCGGCAAGACGGCCGGCGCGATGAACGACATCGTCACGTTCTCGACCGGCCAGCTGCGCCAGGACATCAATATCGGGAACAATGTAGACGTTTCCTACGGCGGCGACTCGAAGAAACTGACCGGAGAGATCGACCGTCATGTGCTTGCCACGCGAAACGTGACGGGCACCGAGCTGTTCTTCCGGAGCGGAACGATCAGCCCCCAGCCGACGTTCGGCACCGAACTGCCGACGCTCAACGGGATGATGCCCCTTTCCGTGCTGAACGATGGCAACGGCGTCCAGGCCGGTGTCATTCTCGTCAAGGACTCCAACGGCATCGAGCGGAAGATCGATCTCACCCATGTGAACCGTCTCGAGGACGTTCTGTATCTCATCGGGCAGACCGGGTCGTTCGAGGCGGGAATCGAGGAAGTGCCTTCCGATACGGCCGCGGCCCTCGGGATCCACAAGAGTGGGGCCGCGGGAAATCTGATCCTGGGCCTGTCAGATCCGGCGATGCTCGATCGTGATACACCGCTTTCCAAACTGAACTCGGGATTGGGCGTTCCACAGGGATTTCTCAGCATCAACACGCGCGATGGCAGGAATCTGCGTGTCGATCTTTCCGGCGCCGCGACCGTCGGGAATGTCATCGATGCGATCAACGCGGCCGACGGCGGCAACTCGATCAGTGCCGCCTATGATTTCATCGGCAAGCGCCTGCAGATCGTCGACAACACGCAGGGAACGAACGAGTTCTCGATCGAGTCGAAGCGGACCCAGTTGTATATCAAGGATCTTCCCTCGCATACAGCGGCGGATTTGAACATCCTGCGAAACGTCGGAAGCGGGAGCCAGATCGTCCAGAACTACGATCCGGCCGTCGAGAACGAAAATACCCTTCTGAGCACGCTCAATGGGGGAAAAGGCTTCGAGACGGGATATCTCGATATCACCGGCCATGACGGCACGACCACTCGGGTCGATCTGACCGCCGCCGCCACGATCCGCGACGTCATCGATGCGATCAACACCCAGACCGGCGGTGCGCAGACGGCTCTCCTCGACCCGACCTCGAAACGCCTCGTCATCAACGACACGACGGTGGGGACGGGTGACTTCAAAATCGAGGAAGTGAACGGTGCCCAGCCTGTCTCCGTGCGCGACATGACGACCGTCGCGGCCAATCTCGGCCTACTTCAGCATTCCACCAACGGCACGATCATCGGCTCGGTGCTCGCGCCCGGTGGCCTGACCCCGGCCTCGCAGCTTTCCACGCTGACCCCGCCGCCTGAGATCGGGACGATCGTCATCCGCGGCGGCGATGGGGCGCCGACCTCGATCGACCTCACGCAGGCCTCGACCATCCAGGACGTGCTCGACCGGATCAACGAGACGGGAAAATTCAAAGCCGTCTGGGATTCGACCTACAACCGGTTCGAAGTCGCCGATGTATCCGGCGCCGACGGCGACAAGGGCTTCACGATCGAGGAACGTACGAACACGGCGCGCGACCTGGGCTTCCTCGA
>MWAR01000135.1 GCA_002068715.1 bacterium ADurb.Bin374 | reverse complement strand
CGCCGGCCCCGACCTCGGGTCCGGCGGGTAAATCGCTCGAAGCGATCCGCGCCGAGCTGATCGAAAAAGGCAAAAAGCAGGGCTACCTGAGCTACCAGGAAATCAACAGCGCGCTGCCCGACGGGCTCGACACCGAAGCGTTCGAGACCGTCGTCACCGAGCTGATGGAAGCCAACGTCGAGCTGGTCGACGACGACGAGATCCAGCTCAAGGAAAAGCTCCGGATGCCGGAGGAAAAGAAGGACGAGAACTATGTCGAGGCCCAGGAAGACTTCGACGACATCGATGACTCGGTTCGCGTATACCTCCGCGAGATCGGCAAGATCAAGCTTCTCACCATGCAGGAGGAAGTCACTCTCGCGAAGCGCATCGAGCACGGCGACCAGGAAGCCCAGCGGAAGCTGATCGAGGCGAACCTGCGCCTCGTCGTCTCGGTCGCGAAAAAATACACCAAGCGCGGTCTCCTCTTTCTCGACCTCATCCAGGAAGGCAACCAGGGCCTGATACGCGCGGTCGAGAAGTTCAAATACCGCCGCGGCTACAAGTTCTCGACTTACGCCACGTGGTGGATCCGCCAGGCCATCACGCGCTCGATCGCGGATCAGGCGCGCACCATCCGCATTCCGGTCCATATGATCGAGACGATCAACAAGCTCCGCAAGGCGAGCCGCAAGCTGGTCCAGAAGCTCGGCCGCGATCCGGCCGTCGAGGAACTCGCTCTCGAGGTCGGCCTGCCGGTCGAGAAGGTCAAGAACATCATGAAGACGGCGATGGACCCGATCTCGCTCGAAACGCCGATCAATGGCGAGGAAGACTCGCATCTCGGCGATTTCGTCGAGGACAAGTCGGCCCTGCCGCCGGCCGAAACCGCGTTCAACAACATCCTCAAGGAGCAGATCAATCGCGTTCTCTCGACCCTGACCGAGCGCGAGTCGAAGGTCATCAAATACCGGTTCGGTCTCGAAGACGGCTGGCAGAGAACCCTCGAGGAAGTCGGCCAGAAGTTCGGCGTCACCCGCGAGCGCATCCGCCAGATCGAGGCGAAAGCTCTCCGGAAACTTCGCCATCCGAGTCGCTCGAAAAAACTCAAAGAATTTTACATGGAATGATGCTTGCGCGATGCGGAAGGATATGATATACTCTTTCTGCTTCAAGGGCCTATAGCTCAGTGGTTAGAGCTGCCGGCTCATAACCGGCTGGTCGCAGGTTCGACTCCTGCTGGGCCCACACCTGCCGAATGATGTCCTAAGCCCCCATCGTCTAGCGGCCCAGGACACAGCCCTTTCAAGGCTGCGGCGAGGGTTCGAATCCCTCTGGGGGCGCCCTTATACAAACCGCCATCGATCGTCCATCGATGGCGGTTCTCCTTATTCGGACAAATGCGCCGCATCGCGATGCACCCTCTGCATTTCACTGCCATTTGTATCGCAGGGGCTGGTTTGAAACCAGCCCCTGCAAGCGGCATTGCGATACAAAACTCCTTTTTTTGGGGGGGACTTGCGGGTTTTGTACCCTCATGTTACGATTGTGTATCTTCGTCCGAATTTGAGAAAAGGGGAGTATTGATGAAGAGGTTAACAGCCTGTTTCGCCCTGTCGTTCTTTTGTACCGCTTCGGCGTTCGCTTTTGACGTGTCGCCGACGCAGACGAATGTGAAGCCGACCCGCCGCGGTCCGGTTTCCATTTCCGAGAACCTGATCCGCGCGGTCACGTCCAGAAGCGCCGAGATCAAGAACGTCGACCTGCTGGTCGCGACCGAAGACGGGCAGCGTCTTGGCAGCCTGCGCGGTGACCTTTCCGAAAAGATTTCCGGCGACAAGGCTTTGGCCGCCCGCAAGTATATCCTGCGCAATGCCAGGCTGTTCAACCTTCCTGAAGTGAAGGATGACAGCATGCTGAAGATGGTTCGCACCGAGGAAGCTGCTGGTGCCACCCATGTCGCGTTCCAGATGAATCTCGACGGCGTTCCGGTTCACGAAGCGGAAATCGCTGTCCATATCGGCAAGGATGATCGGGTTCAGCTCGCGAACGGCTCCTTCCCGACCATCAACGAGATCACCAACCAGATCAACATCAGCCGCCAGGATGCCTTGGCCGCCGCCAAGCGCGCTCTCAACATCAAGAAGATCCGCGGCGTTGCGAAGGCCGAGATGGTCGTGTATCCCGAGAAGAACATCGGCCGCATGGCGTTCCTCGTGAAGATGGGCGCACTCGAACCCCTGGGTGACTGGGAAATCCTGATCGACGCCGACACCGGCAAGGAAATCAGCCGCATCAACCAGCTTACCTTCGCCGACACCCACGCCGGCAAGGGCAACGTGTTCGTGAACCATCCGCTCGCCGCCCCGGCCTCCGTCGAGACGCTGAACAATCTGACCACCCACGGTATCGAAGGCCTCTATTGCAAGGCCGTGAACGAAGATACCGCCGGCTCGGTCAACGAGAACGACGAGCACATCTACGATCCCAACAACACCCACTTCGACGAAGCCAATATCTACTACTATATCAACACCGTCCACGACTTCTTCAAGAAGATGGGTTACGACAAGCTCGACTGGTCCATCAAGGCCACCGTTCACGTCGGCGACAAGTATGACAACGCCTACTTCTCTCCGATGGAAAACGCAATGGCGTTCGGCGACGGCAACCGCCTGAACGACCTCGCCAAGGAAGAGAGCGTCGCCTGGCATGAGTATTCGCACGCGCATATCGCCCAGATCGTCCGCCTGAACTACAGCGCCGAATCCGGCGCCATGAACGAAGGTCAGGCTGACTACTTCGCCTGCACGATCTCGAACGACGACAAGGTCGGCGAATACGTCATGAACAAGATGAACAAGCCCTACCTGCGCATCCTGACCAACGATATGCATTATCCCGAGAGCATCGAGGGCGAAGTGCATGCCGACGGCCGCATCTGGGGCGCCATCCTCTGGGATATCAGGAACGCCCTCGGCGCCGAAGTCGCCGACCTGCTCATCCACAAGAGCTTCTACTACCTGAAGGCCGGCAGCCCGAAGTTCATCGACGGCGCCAACGCCATCTTCACCGCCGACAAGAACATCTTCGAAGGCAAGTATGCCGACAAGCTCCGCGAAGTGTTCAACAAGCGCGGCGTCACGAAGGCCGGCGATCCGACCGTCCTCACCGGCGAGCAGCTCAAAAACGCCCGCCTCTTCAACGAGGTTCACGGCGAATAATCGTCCGAAATAAAAAACACCGGGAGGCAACCGCCTTCCGGTGTTTTTTTATCCCGGAGCATCCGCGATGATCCGGAAATGATAACGAACCACAGAGTCACAGAGTCACAGAGGAAAAATCCGGAGCAGGTGGTTCTGTGGAGGGAAGCCGGATTCTGATATCACCTACTATTCCGAACGCACACCTTGATGCGTCCAGAGTCGAGGAGCACAGCCACGGCGTTGGGGCGGATCGCGATCCCGCCCGGATTGCAGGTGACATATTCGGCGAGAAGGCTTCTTCGCGGGTTGGTGCCTTGTTGGCGAAAAAGTCTCTGTGTCTCAGCGTCTCTGCGGTGATGCTTTTCTGGCCTACATACGGGCGTAGGCGGCGGTGATGCGGCGGCTCAGAGACTTCAGGAGATTGATGGACCAGCTGGGGCGGAGCTGGTAGAGCACGTTGAAGTTCTTCGGTTCGAGCTTCAGCGTCTTCGATGGAATCTGAGCCATGATGGTGGCCGCCCTCGGCTTTTTCTCGAAATGTGACATCTCGCCGAAGATTTCGCCTGCTTCCATCGTACAGATGGACGTGCCCCCCCTCGAAACCTCGACGCGGCCCTCATAAAGAATGTAGATCTCGTCGGTGAGATCGTTCTCGGTGATGATCGTTTCTCCGGCTTCGAACGTCTTGCCGAACATCGCGACGATCTCGTCGGGAATGGCCTCGTTCTCCTTCTGGAAAGCGAGCCCATACAGGGCACCGACGGTCGACATGTCCTCCGACACCTCGAATTTTCCCTCGGTCTCGTCGGCGCCGTTCGCGAACGAGCGCTCGCGCTTCTCGTTCAGGAAACGGAGTTCCCGACAGAGGGAAAACGTCGTCGCGCGTGCGAGGAGAATATCGACAGATATATTCTTAAAAAAATCTTTCGGTTTCCAGGAATAAATCTCCGAATCCTCGAGCGTGATCGCGCTGGTGAGCCTTGCGGGAGTTTCGAATGAGTCTTGCAGCCCCATGAGCATGTTTTCAGCCATCCCCATGCGGAAAAACGTTTCGGATGTCCGGCGTGCGATCATCGCTTTCCCCTGGATAATGAAATAGACGGTTTCGTCGTTCGGGGAAACGGGAGCATTCTCTGCGTATATGACCGTCTTCGCCTTGAGAGACAGTTTTTTCCCATAATTGAACGTGAACATTCAGGATTGCCTGCGCGGTCGGTCTGTCATGAAATCTCGATGGGGTATCGCCCTGGGTTGGACGATCTAAATGATCACCGTTTCAGGGTAACACGACTGCATGTCCGGAAGGAACTTATTGATTCCAGCATTCCAAAAGCCAATTTCGCGTTCCCGTTCGTCCCGAGCCCGTCGAAGCACGAGAGTCTCTCAACAGTCGACAAGCTCGGGTGGACGGGGCCAATCATTCCAAGAGCCGTGTGACGTTTTTGCCGGCGAGACAGATGGTTGTGTGAGGCCTCTTTATGGAAGAGGTGAAATATGGTAGGATAGAATGGTTACAAGGCCGGAAAGGCCTTGATGAAGGAAGTGCAACGTCTATGAGTTATTGTGTGTTTTGCGGAAAAGATCTCCGTCGCGGCGGGGAATTCGTTCAGAACCGCGATGGGATGCTCTTGTGCAAGACCTGCGTCGAAACGGCGGAAGATATTTTCAAACGGAAGAATGCCAGCGATCGCGACCCTGTCAAAAAGGGCGCGACGGCCGGCAAGGTCGATCTGAAGGCCATTCTCAAGGAATATACCCCCCAGAAAATCTACGACGGTCTATCGGAATATGTCATCGGACAGGACGCGGCGAAGAAGGTGCTGTCGCTGGCCGTCTACAACCACTATAAGATTCTCTCGATGATCGACGCGACCGACGTCGAGTTCGAGAAATCCAACATCCTCCTCGTCGGCCCCACCGGAAGCGGCAAAACGCTGCTCGCGAGAACCCTTTCCAAGCTCCTGAAGGTGCCCTTCGCGATCGGCGACTGCACGAGCTACACCGAGGCGGGATACGTCGGTGACGATGTGGAGAACGTCCTGCTCTCGCTGCTCATCGACGCGAACTACGAAGTCGACGACGCCCAGCGCGGCATCGTGTATCTCGACGAGATCGACAAAAAAGCGAAGACCTCGAACAACGTCTCGATCTCGCGTGACGTGTCCGGGGAAGGCGTCCAGCAGGCGTTCCTCAAGCTCATCGAGGGAACCGTTGCGAACGTGCCCCTCACGGCCGGCCGCAAGAATCCGATGTCCCAGCAGGTCGTGAAGATGGACACACGCCACATCCTTTTCATCTGCGGCGGTGCCTTCAACGG
>MWAR01000134.1 GCA_002068715.1 bacterium ADurb.Bin374 | reverse complement strand
CCGCCGTGGCCCTCGGCGGGGCGCTGGCCGGAAGCCTGCTCGGCCCGATCCGCCGCATGGATCGCGCCGTCCAGCGCGTCGGCACGGGAAACCTCGACGTCCAGCTTCCGGTCACGTCGCAGGACGAGTTCGGACGGCTGTCCGGCACGTTCAACACGATGGTCCGGGGCCTGCGCGAACGGGAGCGCATGCGGGCATACGTTTCCGAAACCGTGCTGGAAGCGGTTCGCGACGATGCGGGCAGCCGAACGGTCGAAGGCGAGTTCCTCGAAGCCTCGATCCTGTTCTCGGATATCCGGGGCTTCACGAGCCTTTCCGAACAGCATCCCCCGAAAGAAATCTTCGCCATGCTCAACGCGTTCATGAGCGAGGTCGAGCCGATCATCCGGTGCAACGACGGCCGCGTCGACAAGTTCATCGGCGATGCCGTCATGGCCGTGTTCCACGCCGGAACCCAGCACCACGCGATCCGCGCCGTTCTGACGGCCGTCTCGATGATGCGATTCCTCGAAGATTTCAACGCCTCGCGCGCGGAGCGGGGCCTGTTCACGATCCGGATCGGCATCGGCGTCAACACCGGCCGGGTCATGCTTGGCGACGTGGGCAGCGCCACCCGTAAGGACCTGACCGTCATCGGCGACGAAGTGAATCTCGCATCGCGGCTTGAAACAGCTTCGAAAAAAGGCAGACACACGCGCATCGTCCTTTCCGAAAGCACGTTCAACGCCGTTTCCGAACTGGTCGAAGCCGAGGAGATGCCATTCACGGAAGTGACGGGAAAACAGCAGCCGGTCCGCATGTTCGAGCTGGTTCGCCTCCGCCCCGTTTCCGAAACACGGCCGGCATAACGGTTCAACCCCTCATCCAAAAGGCGATACCGTCCGATAAGGGAAGCGGATTTCCAAGGAGCCGTGCATGAATTATCGCTGGTGCCGCGTTTCCCTGTTCTGGGCCGTCTTTCTGGCTGTCTGGACCCCTCTTTCTTCCGTTCCGGCGGCGGCGCTCCCGGCTCCGAACCCGGCGATCCTCTGGCAGGCCTGCGTCGGCAGCCATGCGGACGATACCTACCATGCCGTCGAGCCCACCCCCGACGGAGGCTGCATCGCCGTCGGCTTCATGACCCTGCCGCCCGTCGACACCCGCACGATTCACGGCCGTCGGGAACTGCTCGCCGTGAAATACGGAAAAACCGGAACCCAGCTCTGGAAAAAAACGTTCGGCGGCTTCGAAAATGACGAAGCCTGCGATCTCGTCGTTCTCGCCGACGGAAGCTCACTCGTCGTCGGATCGACCAACTCGTCGCAGGGTGGCGTCTCGGGGTACCACGGCGGCAGCGATCTATGGGCAGTGAGGCTAGACACCTCGGGCAATGTTCGCTGGCAGAAGGCATACGGCGGCAGTCTCGAGGATTTCGGTTTCGGCGTGGTGACCGCCCCGGACGGCGGCTTCGTCATCGCCGGGGCGACCTCGTCGAACGATGGGAACGTCGGCGGCAACCACGGCGGAAGCGATGCCTGGCTGATCCGCATCGACGATGCGGGCAATCTGCTCTGGCAGACCTGCATCGGCGGCAAGGGTGATGACATGGCCTTCGACGTCATCCGGGGCATCGACGACGGGTTCGTCGCTGTCGGCCGTCTCGAGCGGCTGCCGACGGTCGAAGACGTCGATCTACAAACGAACGGTTTGGGAAACGTGCTCACCGTCAAAGTCGCAGCCGACGGCACGATCGCCTGGCAATCGGATTTCGGCGGCTGGGAGGAGGATGTCGGCTACGGAATCGCCGCGGCGGCTGACAGCACCTACATGATCGCGGGTATGTCGCGCTCATACAACGCGTCGAGCCGCGATCATCTCGGCGGTGACGATGCCTGGGTGCTCGATATCGACTCGACGGGGCACATGCTCTGGAACAAGGTGTTCGGCGGGTGGGCCGACGATTGTCTGCGCTCGATCAAGCCGACGGCGGACGGGAATTTCATCTGCATCGGCACCACCTCGTCGGCGAACGCCTCGGGAGACGTCAGCGGCCTTCACGGCAACAGTTCCGATGTCTGGCTTCTCGCGCTCGACGGCGAGGGCAGCCTGCTCTGGCAGCGCTGTCTCGGCGGTCGCGACACTGATGCCGGATATGACGCCTACGATCTCGCTGACGGCAGCTTCAGGGCAGTCGGCGCCGGTTCCCCGCGCGGCGAGCATGATATCGCCGCGGGCGGCACCGGCCAGGATGCATGGATACTCACCGTTTCGGAAGGCGAATCCTCCGAATCCGGAGACGCCCTTCGCCGGAACGGTGGAAAGAAGCGGCGCTGACAAAGATCTGATCTTTCGGGGCACTGCGAAAGGGAGCGGGAGAGCCGGAACACGAACGAACGGTCTGAAATGCCGTCTGTTCCGGCGGCTGGATCGGACGGGGCGGGCGAAATGCCCGCCCCGTTCAATTCTTTCAGGCCCGATAAAACTCCCGCATCGCCTTCATGAAATACTCGGGATCATGAGCGCCGGCGAGTTCGCGAATCGAATGCATCGAGAGAAGCGGAATGCCGACATCGACGGCCCGAGTATCGAGGTGAGCCGAGGAGATCGGCCCGATCGTCGAGCCGCCGCGCTCGTCGGACCGATTGAGGAACCGCTGGACCGGCACCTTTGCCGTCCGGCACAGCGTCTCGAACATGGCCGCGGACGGGGCGTCGGTGGTATAGCTCTGGCTGGCCGCCACTTTGATCGCCGGGCCGCGATTGAGCATCACCCGGTTGGTCGGATCGCACTTCTCGCCCTTGTTCGGATGAACGGCGTGCGCGGCATCGGCCGAGATCAGAACCGAGCGGGCCGCGGCCCGGAAATACGCCTCGCGGTTTCCGCCAAACGCGGTCACGATCCGCTCCAGCAAGGTCGCGAGCATCGGCGAGCCAGCGCCCTGCTTGGTCGAGCTGCCGACTTCCTCGTTGTCGAACGCGGCCAGCACGGTCGTCGCCTTCCCGGCCCCGGCCGAAACCAGGGCTTCGAGGGCTGCGTGGGTCGAGGCGAGATTGTCGAGCCGCGGAGCCGAGATGAACTCCTGCTCGAGGCCGACGAAACAGCCCGCGCCGGGCTCGTACAGAAACATGTCGTAATCGAGGATCTCGGCCGGCTTCACTTTCAACTCCTGCGCCAGGAGCTTGATGAAAAAACCCTTTTTTTCGAACTTCGCGCCCGTCTGGCCGATCAGCGGAAGCATGTCGACCTGCCGGTTCAGTTTCACCCCTTCGTTCACCTCACGATTCATATGGATCGCAAGGTTCGGAATGATCGCCACCGGCCGCCGGAAATCGACCAGGATCTCCTTCGGCTGCAACGGATCGCGGCCCGCGATCACGACACGGCCGGCCATCGAAAGCGGCCGGTCCATCCAGGTGCTGAGGATCGGCCCGCCGTAGACTTCTGTGTTCAGCTTGACATACGTCTCTTCTGACGTCATTTCGGGCATCGGCTTCACACGGAAACACGGGGTGTCCGTATGGGTGCCGACGATCCGGAATCCCGTCTCGGCGGGATTTCCCCGCCCCACGACGAACGCGAGAAGCGCTGAATTATTTTTTTTAATATAATACTTTCCGCCTTTTTTCAACTTCCAGGCGTCGCCCTCGTCGAGTTCCTCGAATCCGGCCCTTTTCAGGCGCTTTGCGGACGTCTCGACTGCATGAAAGGCGGTCGGACTCGCATCGATGAAATCGATCAGATCTCCTGCAAAAGCGTTCTTCGTCGCCATCGTCTTCTCCTTGAAGGTCATCTGTCTTTCGATGGTATCACGTCCTCATCGCGCGTGTTCTCCGAAGCTCCGGGCTTCGACTTGCGCTCCCGTCGTCCAATGTTTCACCCCACGCTACGGAGGTATGTCAAGCTTGGATGCCACGAGAAGGACGACGTCATCGCCGCTGTATGCCGGCGTGGCGATGTCGCTGGGGCCGCCGATGTCGGCGTCCCAGAAGCTGTCGAACTGGCCGTCCGGTCCGGCCGACTGCAGGAAAGCCTTGCGATAATGGAACGCAACACGTATTTTCCTCCCCCATGGATCGATCATGAATTGTTCGGCATCCGAGTCCATATACGGACCTTTCCATTTCTTCTTGTATTTCACGGCACTCGAAACATTATAGGAATACGTAACGCCGCTGTAGGTGACCAATGTCGCAGCGCCGTCGAACACCAGAGCATTATTCGAAGAGTCGTCCGACATGAGCTGGTCGTTCGTCGTTGCCTCGAATCCACCGATGAAGGGGTAAAAACCCACGTCGGTCTTATGTTGCTGAATCGCCGTTTTCAGGGTTTTGAACTGCTGTTTGCATGCGGAATACCGTCCCTTGTCGATCATCGGCATCACCATGGAGCCTCCTACCGATGCCAAGACCGCCACGACGATGATTTCCATGAGCGTGAATCCGCGTGCATGCACGTTCAGACGAGTCATTCGAACGGAGCGCTCCTTTTCGGCAGCTGGGTCACCGTATCTATCGCTTACATGATACTGGTTGATTCAATATCGGTCAATTCGCAAACAGCCCCGGGCTCGGGTGCTTGTCGCCGGAAACGCGCACTTAAGACAACGGGCGGGCCCGAAGGCCCGCCCGTTCTGGACTGGTTGTGAAGCGTTACATTTTCCGATAGATGACGACCTTCTCGTAGGTCTGGAGGCGGAAGGCCTTGGTCACGTTGTAGAGGGTTTCCCGAGAACCGATCAACAGGACGCCGCCGGGGGCGAGAATGTTGTAGATGTTCTCGGCGAGACGTTCCTTCTGCTCCTGTGAGAAAGCGGAGAAAACGTTCCGGCAGACGATGACGTCGTATTGGCCGAGGTCTTCCATTTCGGTCGTCGATGCGGCATTCGTGTATTTGAACTCGACGAGGTTCTTCACGTCGTCCTTCACGCGGAGGTCGCCGCGATCGTCCTCGAAATAGACATCGATATATTTACGGTCGACGTGCCGCATGATCTCGCGCTTGAATATGCCGCGTTTGGCGGTGTTCAGACAGATGTGCGAAACGTCGACGCCGGTCACCGAGATCTTGACGCGGTCGGTGTGGATGTCTTCGAGAATGTGCATGGCCAGCGAATAGGTCTCCGGGCCGTAGGAACAACCGATCGACAGAATGCGCAGGTTCTTCTGCCCGGCCTTCGACCGATCCTCCACGAGCTCGGGGATGACGGTCCCGACCAGGACCCTGTTCTGCTCGGGTTCGCAGAAAAAGCCGGTTCGCGGATCGGTGACGGTGTCATAGAGCGAGATGAACAGGTTCTGGTCGTCGTTGCCGTATCGCAGGGCATGATAATATTCCATCCACGATGTGATGTAGAACTTGCCCAGGTTCCGCTCCAGGGCCTTTTCGAGGGTATCCTGATCAGGAAGCCAGATGCCGCCCTTCTCGGCGATGATATCCCGCAGCAGGACGGCTTCCTCGACCGTCATGGCGTTTCCGTCGCCCTTCGGCTCGGGGGCCTTTGTCATGCGGCGAATCTCACGCGGGGTCGCGACATCGTTCAGGATGCCCTCGAGCAGGGAACACTTGTTCAGGCCGAACGCCGCGAGGAAATACCGTTTGATCCAGGGATTCGCCAGGAACAGCGCCTTGAGCTTCGCTTCCAGGTCGGGCACCTGGGGATTCTCGAAGGCGAGGAAGAACTTCACGGCAGCGATGTTGAGATCGCGGTCGGGATGGTCGAGCAAGCTCAGGGCCACGTTCACGGCCTTTCGGTCGCTGATGCGGGCCAGGGCCAGCAGGGCTTTCGCCCGAACGCCGTTGTTGGCATCGGATTCGGCGATCCTGATCAGCATGTCGACGGCTTTCTGGCTTTTGATCTTGCCGAGAGCCTTGACGATCTGGTATCGGACTTCCCAGCGGGTGTGGTCCAGGTATTTTCTGAACGTGTCGTCGAGCGACCGGTCTTCGAGCCCGGAAAGCGCGACCACGGCGAGTTTCGCCACGTTCGCGTTGGTATCGCCGATCAGCGGGATGAAGAACTGCTTCAGCTCCTTGCTGCGGAAAGCGCGAAGGGCGGAAAGCGCAGCGATGCGGATCTGCCAGTCATCGTGCTTGAGGAGTTCCTTCAGGGGGAAGATGGACTTGAGGTCCTTCATGTTCTCGAGCGACTGACAGGCGTTGACGACGACGCGCCACTCCTTGTCGCTCAGCTTCTGGATGAGCGAATCGACCGCCAGGGCCGAGCTGCACTGCCAGATGGTCTTCGTGATCGTTTCCCGGATGCGGGAGTTGTCGCTGTCGAGCAGTTCGAGCAGCCTGCGCGTGATCTCCGCGTCCTTGCGGGCAGCGAGAACCGCCGCGGCCGCTTCCCGGACGTCGCCGTAAGGATCGGTGCTGAGAAGGTTCATCAGAGGTTCGACGACGTCGGACGAACTCACGCCTTTCAGGGCGAACGCAGCTTCGCGACGAACGTGGCCGTTGATGTCCTTGAAACAACCGATCAGGGCCGGAACCACGCCGCTGCAGGTCAGCATGCCTCGCAGGCTGAAAACGGCGTTGCGGCGGACGACTTCGTCGACATCGGCGAGGAGTTCCTTCAACGCGTTGAAGGAGGCGTCAGACGGCACCGCACCGAGTGTGCGAGCGAGCGCCTGGCGGACCGCATCCTCTGAGTTTTTCGTGAACTGGGCCAAAACCGCCGGAATTTCGGGGCTCGGGACGCGCTCCAGAATCTCCATGATCCGGATGGCGACAGGTGTCGGAGCCTTGACAACGGCTTCGAGCGCGGGCTTCACGACGTCTTTTCCAAGCGCCAACAGGCCCCGGAACGCCGTGTCGGCGATCTCTGCCTCGGAATTTTCGAGAGCGGTAAGCAACGCCTTGATGCAGGCCGGGTCCTTGATTGCGGCAGCGATGCGCACCATATGGACGTATTCGGCCGCATCCCGGTTCTCGAGCAGATTCAGAAGAATCGGCAGAAGCGCCTTCTTGTCGAGCTTTTCAAGCGAGCCGGAGTTCGCGTCCTCGATCTGCGCAAGCGACTTGAGGATGAGGCGACGGGTTCCAGCATCCTCTTCCTTGAGGAGCTTCTTGAAGAGGGGCTCGATGCAGGCCGGGTCTTCCATCGCTCCCATGGCGCCTATGCCGGAGAAATACTCGAGCACGTCTTCCGACTCGATCGAGCCGCTGACGACCGGGAAGGCGTCCTTCACGGCGATGTTCCCGAGGGCATCGACGATCGAATACTTGAGGACATCCGTCTGGTGATACGTATTCACCAGGGTCTTGACGGCCTTCGGATCCTGGATCTTGCCGAGGGCCTCGACTGCCGTCGTCTTCACGTTGTCGTCGTCGTGCTGGACATAGGTGAGAACCGTCTCGGTCGCGGTGGGGGAGCCGATGTTCCCGAACACGACGAGAATCTGGATGACTTCGTCGATGTCGGCGGCGCTCTCGATCGCCTTGATCAGGTGCGGAACGGCCATGGAGCCATAATTTTTCAGGATCGTCATGCCGGCATTGCGCATGTTCAGGTCGGAACCGCGAATCACGGGGAGAAGCGCCTGAATGACGACCGGGTGCCTCATCGAGGAAAGCACTTCGAGAGCCGTATTCTGAACGCCCTTATTGGGGTCGCCCAGGGCCTCGCACAACGCTTCGGCGACGTCTTTCTCGGCGTGGGGCCGCAGATCGCGCACGGCACGCCGGCGCACGGTGGCATCGGTATCATGAAGTTTTTCGAGAATTGCAGTGTAGGGGGTGGTCATTTACTTGTCCCCCTTTCCCGGAGTGCCAGCCTTCTTGTTCACCAGCCGATCGACTTCCTGAAGCATGAGATCGGGCTTGATCGGCTTCTGAAGGAACGAGTTGGCACCGAGGGTGAGGCCCTTCATGACCATGTCCCTCTTGCCTTCCGTCGTGAGGATGATGATCGGAATGTGCTTGAACTTCTCGTTTTCCTTCACCTGCGTGATCAGCTCGAAGCCGTCCATTCCGGGCATGTTGAGATCGGTGATGATCAGGTCGACCTCGGCCTTCGACATGGCCTCGATGGCCTCGATCCCGTTGTTTGCCTCGAGCACCTTGTAGCCGGCCTTTTCAAGGGGGAAACATGCCACCTTGCGGAGCATAAGGGAGTCTTCAGCCACCAAAATCGTTTTGGACATTCCAAGAGTCCTCCGGGTGAATTGCGGACTTTACGCTTCCGACGATTATAGCGAGAGCCGTCGGGAAATTGCAACAAGACGTTTGTACGACGGAAACGGGCGGCGAAGCCTCTGCCCGCCGCCTTCAGAGCTCCTGATCAACCGCGCATGCCGTCCAGCAGGGTCCGCAACTGACGCTGGGTGTCACCCCTGACGCCGGTCGAAAGCCCCGCGTTTGCCGCGGCCCGGGCTTGTCCGAACTGGCGCCGCTCGAAATGGTAGAGAGCGAGATAGAGGTGCGATCGCGCCGACTGCGGGTTCTGCCGGATGGCTTCCCGGAGAGCGTTGGTCCCGAACCCGGCGGCGGCGGCCGATGCCCGCGTTTCGCCGGCGGCGGCAAGATTCGATGCGATCGCGAGGTATCCGCGGCCGATCTCGGCCAGGTC
>MWAR01000133.1 GCA_002068715.1 bacterium ADurb.Bin374 | reverse complement strand
CGTTCGCGTAGGATGAACCACGGCCACGGCGTCCAGGCATTTCGGGAGCCAGTCGTCGCGGTCGACGAGCCGGTTTTTCGCCTTGACCAGCTCGCGCGCAAACTGAAAGGCCTGCACGCCCGTCGTCAGGCCGGCAGCCGAAGCGATATCGGGGATTGCACCAAGGAAGCCCTCCGGTTCCACGTCGGGATTCTCGGTGAGAAGGGGCAGAATGTTGGCGAAAGCCTCTATATCGCGCACCTTGCGCAGGATCGGTTCGAGCCGGGAAAAGGCGGCACGAACGGCTTTCAGGAGGCAATCATCGGAGCAGGCAACGAGCCTCCCCAGCAGATGGGGATCGGATCTCAACTGGCCCGCAATCGTGGAATTCGGGGGAAAGGCTTCGGCAATCGCGTTTTCCGGAGTCGCAAGGGCCGCGGCATACCTCGAGAGAACAACGTCGGCCAGCTTTTTCCCAAGAAGCTCGGCATGCGCCTTCGCATCGAGCAGAATGTTCCGAAGGGCCTTCAGATCGGGAACGGTGCGCAGGACCACCCCGGCATGAACCTGGAACAGTCGCGGGCCCAGCTCATTCCCGTCTCGATCGAGCAGGAAGCTCCCCAGGAAGGAAAAATCATCGGCATTGGTTGTCTTCCGGTACGATGCAAGCACCGATTCGAGTTCCGTGATTTCATTTCCCATGAATCTTCGTATCCTCTCGTCATATGTAATTATTGGTATTCAACATACATGATCTCGAAAGAGTGGCGCAATACCAGCGAAAAGCATCATCGGAAGGTTATTTTCAGAAGTTCACGCGTTGCCACGCATTTCAGTAACAAGAACCCCCGCCCGTGTCAGGCGGGGGTTCTTCAGTTCGCGGGTGTCAGGGCTTTACGGTCTGGAGGCGGGTGGCGAGGCTTCGGACGTGGTCGATCGAGAGGGGGCGCTCGCGCCACTCGAAGGCCTTGAAAGCGGGCATCTGGTCAGCCGCATGCGTCCCCCAGCCGGCGTTGCCGGGGGGCATGACGCCGATGATGCTGATGCCGTCGGGGTTCAGGCGCATGATCTGCACGTCACTGCCGCGGTTCATGAAAGGCGTACACGAGGCCGTGGGCGCCATTGTCGGGGCTCCGACGTGGTTCACACCGGCGAACTCCATGGCCGGGCACGGAAGCAGCGGAAGCGGTGTTCCTTCAGACGCAAGACCGGCGACCGTCGCGGAGAATACCTCGGTGACGACCTGGCTTGCGGGCTTTCCGCCCAGGTAGTCGAAGCCGGAGGTGCCTTTCAGCGCTTTCGCGAGAAGTGAGGTCTGCGTCCAGGTGGGGTCGGAAGCGAGCATCCAGGCGTATTCGCCCAGGGTATTTCCGAACATCGTTCCGAACAGTCTGTTCCAGAATGCATCGAACAGGCCTGCCCCGGGATGGTCGAGCAGGCCGTCGCCGTTCTCGTCGGTGCGCAGGCCGTTCCAGTCTCGCAGGGCCCCGAGAGCCGTTATTCCGCCGGCCGTCAGGGCGGGCTCGTCGATCAGGGCCGTAAGAAGATCGCGGAAGAACCAGGCCCGAAGATCGGTGAACGCCATGGCCCGATCTAGCTCCTCGAGATACTCGACAGACCAGCGGTCCCGGTTTCCGGCGAGCTGCTCCGCAAGGAATCTGGTGCGCTGGTCGGCACCCCAGCCGGTCTGCATGTCGCCGTCGCGGTATCCGTTCACGGGCGGGCAGTTCCAATTCGCGTAAAAGCCCGAAGCCGGATCCGTTCCGGCAAGCCGGAGGTCGGGATACGGGAAAACCGTCGGCCGGCCGGTCGGCAGCCGGTCGTCACCGAAACTTTTGCGGCTCTTTCCACAGCCGGTATGCGTAAAGGCGATATGGCCGCCCCGGTCGGCCCCGAGCCAGTTGATGGAAATGGCCATCCCGTCACTGGCGGCAAGCCATTGTTCGAGGTTTTCCGCATGATTCGAGGCGAACCAGGCCGCGTAGGAGTCGATCAGACGCCCTTTCCAGGCCCGATGCTTCACATACACCACGGGGCCTTCGGCCGCAATCACCGGCCCGAGCGGGGTGTCTTCGAACGTCCGCTCGATCGGCTTGCGCAGGCCTTTCACCAGGATTTTTTCGGTCCGGGTGACGACCGGCATCGTGCTCTCCCCCGATGTCGGGGCTGCAAGGTTCTCACCGCCGATCAGGATCGACGGATCACTCGCCAGCCGCCTGAATGTCACGACATCGACGATATTGCCGACGCCGGCCGTCGCGGAAAAGCCCAGGTCGCGGTTCGCCCCGAACAGGAGCGCGAGGTATCCGGCCGGGGTGGTTCCGACGAGGTCGAATTTCGGCGTGTGCAGGCCGATCTCGTAGACGGCAGAGGGCGAGAAATAGCCCATCTGCGGACCGCCGTACAGAAACGCTTCCCTCTTTCCCTCGGAAAGGCGGGACAGTACGGCGGCGTAACTTCCGGACTTGTCGGGAATGCCGATCGTTTTCAGCGTCTGGTTGCGCTTGCGGCTCCGCAGGGTGGGCGCCTCGAACGGCTCCGTCCCGGGAAGATAGGATGGCAGACGGGGCGAATGGCGCAGCTTCTGCGGCGAGAGGAACGGCGTGTCGCCCAGCGTCGTGTAGACGGCCGGATCACGGTAGAACACGACGTCTTCGAAGATGCGCGAAGCCTGACGGGCTCCGTATTTTCGCACCATCGCCGAGAGCAGGTGCAGGTTGTCGAGTTCCTGGGTGAAATCGTTGTATCTCGCGCCCATCGTGCCCGCGAAAATTTCGAGCACGTCGGCGACGGAGAATGGCGTCGCCTCGACGCCGGCAGCTACAAGTCCCGGATCGGCGGGGATTCTGTGCAGCCGCATCTGCTCCACGGCGCGGTTCAGGCCGCGGGTGAACGCCTCGACGGCGGCCTGAAACTCGTCCGGCGCCCGCTCGAATCCCTCCCGCAGCTCCGTCTCGGATACCCGGTCGCGACGCGCAAGGGTATCGGCATCGAGAAACGCCTTGCCGAACAGTTCCGACAGCGTTCCTCGGCAGGAACGGCGCAGGAGCTCGAGTTGCATCATTCTGTCCTGCCCGATGCAGTAACCGAATCCCCAATAGGCCCCCTCCGTCGAACTCGCCACGACATGCGGAACGCCCACCGGATCTCTCCAGATCTGGATCTCGACGCCGGGCATCGGATGCCGGTATTCCGAAAGTTCGGCCGCTTCCCCGGCGACGACGGGGGTTGCCGGCACGACCAGGGCGGATACAGCAACGGTGAAAATTGCTACAGCATTTACTATATATCGCTTCATATTTATTTCAATCCTTCTTTCGGTGTCTCCCATGCACCGGGTTTCCCGTCGAACTCGCTCCTTCCGGCGATGGTTTCCGGCATCCGGGGCAAACGACATGCGGGGCTTTCCATTGCCGAAAAGCCCCGCATGGATGAGTCTCACGTCAGATTTTTTCGAACTGGTCCTTGCTCACGCCGCAGGTCGGACAGACCCACGAGTCCGGAATCTTCTCGAAGGGGGTTCCGGGGGCAACGCCGCCGTCCGGATCACCGACAGCCGGGTCATACTCGTATCCACAAACGGTGCATCGATACTTGTCCATCTTCAACTTCTCCTCGGTGGATTTGGATTTCTCAAAAGGAATTCTTCACATCGATAAGCGCCTTACGCTCAGCGGCGTTCAGCAGCACCTCGACTTCCAGCATCGGCAGCATGCCGTCGCCGATTTCGGCGATCCGCGCGCAGCCGGGTATGATGGTCACGCCTTCGGGAGGCCGCAGCGGCACGCGGCCATCGGCAAGCCGCAGCGTCACGTCGTCCACATACAGCGCCAGCAGGCCTTCGGGAGCCCGGAACACGAGCAGACGCTCCTCATCGTCCTCCCCGACGGATTTTTCCGCCTTCGCAACGACGCCGAGACGGGAGCGCGGGTCGAACACCGGTATAATATTACCACGTATATTAACAACTCCGACCAGCAGCGGGACGCTCATTCCGACGGTGATCAGCGGGGGAGCCATCATGATCTCGGCAACCGCGACTGCATCGACGGCAAACTTCGTGCCGCCGAGAGACACGGTCACGAGCTGCAGATACTGTATCTCTTCCGAGGTCCTCCCGCTCTGTTTGCGGATCCGGTCGAGGATGTCGGAATCACGTCTGAAGGGAAGCACGGGCGTCATCGGGGTGTTTCTCCGGGATCGGCGAAGAGATTCAGGCCGGAAGCTTTCGGGCGGCCCGTGGCGCCGGCGGCGGGCGGCTTTCCGACCGAGGCGCGTTTCGCACGGGTCGCGGCCCAGTCTCGCAGGCCGGCGATCTGCTCCCGCATAGTGACGGCGAGAGGAACGGTCTCGGTGAGCGCCTTGCGAAGGTCGCCCGTTTCGAGATCGCGCCCGGCATGGAAGGCATCGAACATGGCACTGATCACGGCCTGCTCGATTTCCGCGCCGGAGAACCCCTCGCTGACCGCCGCAAGTTCGGCGAGGTCGAACTTCGCCGGGTCGCGGCGCCGCTTGGAAAGATGGATCGTGAAGATCGCGCGCCGCTCCTCGTCGGTGGGAAGATCGACGAAGAAGATCTCGTCGAAGCGGCCCTTGCGCAGCAGTTCGGCGGGCAGGTCGCGAATGTTGTTCGAGGTCGCGATGACGAACACCGGCACCGTCTTTTCCTGAAGCCACGTGATGAAGCTGCCGAAAATGCGGCTGCTGACGCCGCCGTCGCCACTGCCGCCCGACACGCCGGCGAACGCCTTCTCGATCTCGTCCAGCCAGAGGATGGTCGGGGAAAGCGCTTCGGCCATGCGGATGGCGCGCCGCAGGTTCTCTTCCGACTCGCCGACGTATTTCCCGAAGATCTGGCCAACGTCGAGTCTCAGCAGGGGAAGCCGCCACAGCGAGCTGATCGACTTCGAGATGAGACTCTTGCCGCAGCCCTGGACGCCGAGCAGCAGGATGCCCTTCGGCTCGGGCAAGCCGAACTCGCGAGCGCGCGCCGTGAACGCCTCGCCGCGCTTGATCAGCCAGTCTTTCAGGATCTCCAGGCCGCCGACGTTCGCCAGTTCCTCCTGGACCTCGTAATACTCCAGCAGGCCGCTCTTGCGGATGATCTGCTTCTTTTCGGACAGGATGAACGGAACGTCGGTTTCGTCGAACTTCAGATCGTTCACGATCGCCCGGTTGAAGACGTTCTCCACCTCGGACTGGGTGAGCCCCGAAACGGACTTCACGATCCGGTCGCGGGTGTCCTCGCCGAGGCTGATCTTCACCTTGCTGCCGTGGATGCGTTTCACCTCGGCGATCACATTGTCGAGCAGGCCGGCGATCTCCTTCTGGGTCGGAATCGGGAAATCGAACACCGTGATCTCTTTTTCGAGCTCGTGCGGCACGCGCAGGATCGGCGACAGCAGGACCAGGCTCTTGTAGCTCGTCCGGAACGCCACGGCGATATCGCGCAGGGTGCGGCGCACCTGCAGGGGATCGCTCAGGTAGGCCGGCATCGGGTCCTCGAAGAAGAGGTGGAGGTCCTTGAAGACGAACAGGGCGCGCTCCTGCGAACGCAGGGCGTGCCGCAGCGCCTTGAGAGGGCTCACGATCGGCTCGCCCTTCGCGTCTTTGATCTCGGCGCCCTTCGGGTCGAGAAGCCCGTCGGATGCCGACCAGACCCACATCGTCTTCTGCGTTGCCTTCGCGACGTCGGCCAGGGCCGTCATGGCCCGTCCTTCCTCGCTGGTAACGAGATACAGCATCGGGTATCGCGCCCGGATATGGTCGCTCAGTTCTTTGATCAAGTCCATGGTTTCCCCTCTTTCCGCCGTCTATTGTATCAAAATCTTCCCGGAGGACAAGAGGCGACGAGATGGCAAAGAATTTCTTCCGGTATCGAATAGGTAAATCTGGTATAACCAAGGTATGGTTTTCAAAAATCTGCTGAACTGGATCACCGGCAGGCCCTCGGAAGAAACAGCACCAGAGCCGGCCCAGACGCAAAGTGAGAGACGCAGGTTCCAGCGCATCGGCCTCGAGGACGGCCTCGCATGGCTCGGCGGGCAGGGGCCGTTTCCCATCCTGAACATCAGCTACGGCGGCATCAAGTTCGAGATCCCGACCGGGACGTCCGGGGACGGTGCCATTGCACCCGGACAGGTTCTCGAAGCGAACATCCAGCTCGGCAACGTGCGGTTCGCGACGGACCTCAAAATCTGCAACAGATTCGAAACCGTGTTCGGCTGCTCGTTCGTCGGCCTGAAACCCGCGGCATCTCGGCTCGTCAGCGATTTTCTCAAGCCCCGCATCATCGGCGCATCGATAACCGAGATCGACGGCTCTCGCCTCCAGCACCACGACCCCAACCTCCGGATGCGCTGGTTCCAGGGTGAGGAGGGAACGCAGATTTTTCTCTGGCAGACTCTCGACGGGGAAATCGTCAGGGAGGAATACTATTTTTTAGATTATATCATTACCTGGAATCAGGAAACGCAGGTGTTCCAGACGGGGAAACTCCGCCCCGACCGGGGGAAATCCGGCTTCGGCAGGGTCGATCCGTCGACCGTCGTGTTCTTCAAGGTTCCCTCGCACCGGGCGATCAGGATGGGCCGGAAGATTCTCGAGTGCGCGGCCCTGCCGCTCGAAGCGCGCGACCAGATGCTCGAGAACCTGATTCGCGAGGAAAAGCGTCTCTACCAGCGCTACATCATCCGAGCGGGCGACCAGGCACCTCGCTTCACCCCCGATGGGAACCCCGGCCGCCACCTCGTCGTCGCCAACCTCAGCATCGGCGGCATCGCGTTTCTGACCCCCGACGAGGGGTTCGGCAACCTCGGAAAACGCGGCGAACTCCTGACCGGGCGACTCGAGCTCGAAGGAAACGCGGTGCCCGTTCACGTCAGGATCGTCTACATCACCGGCCAGATGATCGGCGGCACGCTGGAACCAGCCGGCACGGCCGGGAACGACGAGATCGCCAGATTCCTCGCCCCCCGCCTTCTCGGCCAGTCGCTCGAAGAGATGCCATCGCCGCTCGAAGAACTCCCCCAGAGCTTCCGAAGCTCCCGGGTCTACCTACACGTCGGCCTTCACAACACGCACGTCATCTCGGCCGTGAACCCCGACGGAAGCCTGCTGGCCGGCCGGATCGCCTTCATGGATCACATCCTCGTCTGGGAACGCGGCACCCTCGTCTCCTGGAAATGCCCGGGCGGCATCGTCTTTCCGCGCGACTGGGAGCTCCCCCTCGACATCCTGGAGCGCGAAGCGGCCCTTCCCGAGCATCTGCGGGGCATCTGCGCCGAAATGATCGAGTCGGCCGAACTCCCCACGGAAGTGGCCATCGCCTGGAAAAAAGCGCTGTCGTAAACAGCCGTTCCACATCGTAGTCCCCGCCTCGCTTCAAGGCCCGCACAGACTTTTTTTCTGCAGCCGGCCTTCGAGCGAGACTTCCTCTCGCGTCATCCGCGCTTTCTGCCGATGGTCAGGAAGATCGCCCCCATTCACACCTTCATGCCGGCCTCCTCACACCTCAAAGCATACTCCAATATAATAGTAATATTAATACATTGCTATTATTATCAATAAATAATTATCAGCATCATCATGATAACATTGTATTGTAGAGGTTCAAGAAGCAAGAAAATAGGCCCGACTCACTAAGTGAGTCGGGCCTGTTTGATTCCTTCAGTGAAACCGGGTGTTTCCGAAACCTCCGGCGCCTGGCGTCAGGGCAGTTTCAAATAGCGCTTCAGCGCTTCGACAGCTCTCCCCCGGTGGCTGATCCGGTTTTTTTCCTCCTCGGAAAGCTCGGCGACGCTGCAACCGCGCTCCGGGAGCATGAAGACGGGGTCGAAACCGAAGCCACCCGTTCCGTGCCGCTCGAAGCCGATCCGGCCCTCGAGCGTTCCCTCGAAGAAGGTCGAGGCGCCTGCACCGTCGATGTAGCAGACCACGCACCTGAACCTCGCGGATCTTTTTTTCTCGGGCAGGTCGGCAAGCTCGTTCAGGAGCTTGTCGATGTTTTTCTCGTGGGTCGGGTTGGGCGCCGAGTAGCGCTGGGAGTGAATTCCAGGCCTTCCGTCGAGCGCATCGACTTCCAGGCCCGAATCATCGGCGAAAACCGGCTCTTTCACCAGCTCCCAGAGGGCTCGCGCCTTGATCTCGGCATTTTCGTGATAGGTGTGGCCCGTTTCGGCCACTTCACCGATGCCGGGTATATCGAGCTGGCATCGAAGATTCACCGATTCGCCGAGAATTGCGCCGATCTCCTGCAGTTTGTGCCGGTTACCGGTGGCGATCCAGAGTTTCATGGGAAACGTGCGATCGCGCTGTCCTGCGCGGCAAACAACTCTTTGACGCCCTGCTCTCCGAGTTTGAGCATGGCATCGAGCTGCGCGCGGTCGAACACGCCATGCTCGGCGGTTCCCTGGACTTCGATATACCCGCCGGCTCTCGTCATGACCAGGTTCAGGTCGGTCTCGGCGCGGGAATCCTCGTAATAATCGAGATCGAGAAGGGCTTCACCCTGGAAAATGCCGACGCTGACCGCGGCAAGGCGATTCACGATCGGGTTTTCCGTGACTTTTCCCTCGGCCATCAGTTTTTTCACGGCCATTTCGAGGGCGACCATCGCGCCTGTCACAGACGCCGTCCTGGTGCCGCCATCGGCCTGAAGGACGTCGCAGTCGATCTGGAGGGTGCGCTGGCCGAGCTTTTCGAGATCGAGAGCGGCACGGAGTGCCCTTCCAATCAATCTCTGGATTTCATGCACACGCCCCTTGACCGTCGTCGTGCCGTATCCGGCGCGGGCGTTGCGGGTTAGGCCGCAGCCGGGCATCAGAGCATACTCGGCGGTGATCCAGCCCTGGGGCCTGGAACGCGCTTCGACGAAAGGCGGCACCTTCTCGTCGACCGTGACGGTGCAGATCACTTTCGTATCGCCGCAGGTGATGAGGGCGGAACCATGGGGATACTTGACGAAGCCGGGCTCGATTGAAACCGGGCGCAGCTGGTCCGGGCGACGCTGATCATGACGTGGCATCGTGTTTCTCCTTGTTACGCCGCTTACATGCCGCCGTCGGGCATGAACTCGACGTGTTGGTTGAAGGCAAGCATCAGGATCAGGACGAGAGCGAAGAGACCGAACATGATCATAATGAACTTGCGATGCGCCGCGGCGAGATCTTCCGGAGTCATGCGCGACTTCATCATCTCCCGCTCGAGCTCGCGCTCGCGCTTGTTCAGTTTGCGCTTTCGTCCTGCTTCCGGCGGGGTCGGTGATGTGACCTGATCTTCGTCCATACGTCGTTATGCTCCTGTGAAATGTCGGAAAAGAGTGTCAGGATACCACAATCCATCTTCCCGGCCAACATCTGAGTTTCCCCGTGGCAACCGCATGAGACTCCGGTCGCGCTCATCGGAACGAACGTGAATCCCAGGGACCACCATGATCACAGAGGTTTCACAGATACTCTTTCAATTCTCCGCGCACTTCGTGGGTTCAGCGATTCAGCGGTTGTGAGATCTGATGCACTCGCACGGGGAGTTTCGCCTCTTCCATCGGACACCGTTTTGGATTATGCTGTCTGAAAGACGATCGGCATCCCGACAAAGACAAGGGAGAAACGTATGATCCCGGCTATCAGAGGGAAAATCCAGAAGGGGCTCGGCGAAGGTCAGAACACCGTGCGCGAGCAGATGCCACTTTTCAAGGAGTGTTTTCCGGAAGTCGGCATCTGTCATCTCGGAACGATCAATATTCTTCTCGAGCAGCCGCTTGTCGTGATCACTCCCGACTTCACCACCAGGCCTCTTCCATGGCATCCGGCGTTCCGCGTCGTGAAGGGCGGCGAAACGTTCCAGTTCGTCCGCGTCCGCCTCACGGTGGCGGGACATCCGCCGGTCAACGCCTGGATTTATCGCGCCCAGTTTTCCCCCTACCGGGAAAATCCCTTCTACGTCGAAATCATCGCTCCGAAAATCGGTTATACCGGCACTCCCGACTGCACCGTGGAGGTGTTGAGCAGCTGTCACACCGGCGTTGTCGTGATCGGAGACGGACAACTCGGAAAAGTCCCGGGCTCCGGCTCCGGCCCGAACTGACCCGTTCCCATGGAACTCCAGGGACTTACCGGACGGGTCCGGGTCATCCCCGGCCCGGTGAACATCGGTGTCATCATGCTTGGCGGAGATCGGGTCGCCCTCGTCGATTCGGGGCTTGATCGACGGATGGCAAGGCGCGTACTGGAACTGCTCTCGGCGTATCGTCTGGAACCCGCCGTGATCCTGAACACCCACGCGCATGCCGATCACTGCGGCGGAAACGCTTATATCCAGGAGGCGACCGGCTGTCGCATTCTCGCAAGCCCCTCCGAGGCCGCCGCCATCGCGAATCCTCTCATGCAGGCAATCGCCCTGTATGGCGGCGCCCCTCCCGACGAACTTATCAATTCGCTGATCGTCGCGGAGCCGTCCAAAGCCGAGGTCATCGAGTCTGACACGCTCGAATTCGATGATCTGGCGATCAGGGTCCTCAGGCTTGGAGGCCACTCCATCGGTCAGCTCGGCTTCGTCGCCGACGGCGTCGCGTTCCTGGGCGACGCCCTGTTTCCTCTCCACACGATCCAGAAGCATCGCCTGCTCTTCATCTACGACCCCCTCGAGCACCTGAACACGCTCGAACACCTGCAGAGCGTCACGGCATCGTCATTCGTCGGCGGCCATTTTCAGCCGGAATCGCGTATCGACATCCTGCTCGCAGAGAATATCAGACACGTGCGGGACGCGTTTGCCCTTGTGAAGAGCCTGTTGTCGGGCCCTCAGCCATACGACCGGCTCGCGAAGCAGTTTTTCGGGAGCTTCAAGCTGCAGAAATCCGGCTGGGAACATTTCCTTCACCGCGCCACGCTTTCGGGACTGCTGTCGGCACTGAAACGCAACGGGGAAGCCGATTACAGGATCATGGACAATCTGCTGGTCTGGTATGGCACCGGCAAGCCGGGAAAACGCGAACTTTGAATAAAGCAGCCATTATTATATTATTGATTATATTAACAGCCACCGTTTTCGCGCAGGAGCCGCGAAGGGAGCGCTTTCTTGTCACCAGACCGGGCGATTCCGCCGCCTTCGTCCGGCATCCCGGCCGGCAGGCGCCGGGCCGAGGCTTTGCGCTGCGCTACCGGTTCGAGGGAAACGACGGCGCGATTCATCGGATCTGCCAGGGGATCGAATCGGAAACAGCCGGGTCGGAAGACACCCAGGAAGAGGACGAAAACGCTCTTCCGGATGCCGGCGAAGCCCTGCGACTGAACGAGAAACTGATGGCGGAAGCCCTCGCTTCGATCGTCACCGCCACTGAGTCAGCCTCCGTGACGGCATCCGAACCGGCGCCTGCAACGCCCCCGCAATGAGCAAATCGGCGCCCGGCCGAAGCCGGGCGCCGATGGATCGTCTCTGTGTATTAGTAGCCGGAGCGGCGCTTGTTGAAGCAGTCGCGGCAGTAGACCGGCTTTTCACCCGTCGGCTTGAACGGCACCTGGGTTTCCTGACCGCACTCAGAGCACTGAACGGTATGCATCTGCTTCTGGCCCGAACCGGGAGGGCCGCTGCGGGTGGTCTTGCGCTGATCGCGGCACCCCTTGCAGCGAACGGGCTCGTGCTCGAATCCTCTCTCTTTGTAGAACTGCTGCTCGGAAACGGTGAAGGTGAAGGGCTTTCCGCAGTTGCGGCAGGTGATGGTCTTGTCTTCCATTTGGCTTTCTTCCTTAAAGAATTGGTCCAAGGATCGTCAACCTGGGGGTTTGGAGTTCCACCAGAATCAACCGGTAATTCCCATACTCCGCTCCTTTTCAGAGCCGGAGCTGTCTCTCATCGATCCTCTCGGATCTCCGTCGAGACATTCGTCATCAGTCACCATCGCCGGAAGCCATTCAGAACGGAGGCTGGATTGCATTCACCTCCCTGGCGCCTGATCTTGTCGGAATTGCATCCGGGCAAACGGTCACTTGATAAAGATTACCAGCCAAATGCAAATGTGTCAAACGTATCGTGTACGCTTGTAGCGAGTCGTCACTCGTGATAGCATCGAAAGTGGACGATATGAGCCAGACAGGCACCAGGTTTATGTACAAAGTTGTGCTTCCGTATATCGAGTCCGCGAACCCGGCAAAACGGTTCAAGATCGAGTATACGGTCGAAGCCGACGACCGGGAAACCGCCCAGCAGAAAGCTGAGCGGGAATTCCACGCCTACACGCTCTATAACAACGCATCATGGGTACGAACCCTCGAGCGCGAAAGCATCCGCGTCTGGCGCATCATGCCGCACCTGCCGCAGACGCCGCAGTCGATCGACAGCCTGCTCAACGACCTCGCCAGCCCCGACGAGGACGTCGTGTATGCCACCCTCAAGGCGCTCGGCGAACTCGAAGACGCAGCCGCCGGCTCGAAAGTGGTCCCCCTGCTCGACCATTCGAACCCCGATCTGGCCGCCCTCGCCGCGGAAACTCTCGGAAAATTCGGAGACCAGACGAACCTCCCCTGCCTGACCTCGCGGTTCACCCCTCAGGCCCATCCATTGCTGAAAGCGTCGATCCTCTCCGCCCTCGGAAGACTGGCCCGGGCCGGCGATCCCGTCGCGGAGCTGGTCGCAACGGCGCTCGGCGATTCCGACAATCGTGTTCGGGCGAACGCCGTCGAGCTGGTGGAGCGGCTCAGTCTGCCGACGACCACTCGCATGCTGCTTCCCCTGATGGGTGACGAGGACAACCGAGTCCGGGCGAACGTCCTCAAGGCACTCTGGTCGACCCACGACCGCAAGGCGCTCACCGCCGCCCTCAGGGAAATGGCCGGCCATTCGAGCCGCTGGATGCGCGCTTCCGCGGCGTTCGTTCTCCAGCATATCGACGTCCAGGAGCGCATCGCCCTGCTCAATGACCTCGGCCACGACCCGTGTCCCGAAGTCCAGGCAAATGCATGGAAAGCCATTCTCGTAATCCGTGATCCCGAGCTTCTCGGCCTCTGGCTCGAGTATCTCGGCAAGCACAACGGGGAAGGCTTCGCACGCATTGCCGAGCATATCGATGCGATCGGCCAGTCGGCGTATCTGCCGCTTCTCGAGATGAGCCGCCGGAACGACGCGGGGAAGCCGTTCGCCATTCAGTTCCTCGACCGCCTCGAGGAACTCTGCCGACGCAGGCACGGTTGGCTCGCCTGGCTTTCCCTGAAACAGCAGCGCATCGCCAGAAAACTTTTCTAGGGAAACCGCGCGTTCCGACGTTTGCCCCTTTCCCCACTCTGTGATAGCATGGAATATCTCCGGTCGCCGATGCGACCGATCGCATCTTTGCACAGGATTCATCCATGAAAGAACAAGCCCCGAAAATGAAGACGATCGCGCTGTATGTGCTGCTGCTGATCATCTTTCTGACAGCGTTCACCAACATCGCGAACACGAAGAAGGTCGAAAAGATCAAATACTCCGAGTTCCTCAAGATGCTCGGCCAGAAAGCCAATCCGCGCGTCATGAGCGTCAAGATCAACGATCGCGAGATAACCGGCCAGGCCGTCAGCACCAATCTGTTGTCGCCCGAAAAGGGCGCCGTGCAGATGCAGTTCCAGACCGTCGCGCCCGACGATCCGGGCATCATGCAGATCATCCGCGACAGCGGCGTCACGATCGAGGCCGAGCCGCCGGCGCAAATGTCGTGGTGGCTTAACCTGTTGATCAACTGGTTCCCCTTCATCCTCCTGATCGGCGCCTGGATCTACATCCTCCAGAAAATGCAGGGCGGCGGCGCCAAGGCACTCAGCTTCGGCAAAAGCCGGGCCCGCATGGTCGACACGACCGAGAAGCGCGTCATGTTCAAGGATGTGGCGGGCACCGAAGAAGCCAAACAGGACCTCGAGGAAGTCGTCGAGTTTCTGAAAGATCCGAAGAAGTTCACCGAGCTCGGCGCGAAGATTCCGCGCGGCGTCCTGCTCTACGGCCCGCCCGGCACCGGAAAAACCCTTCTCGCACGCGCCGTCACCGGCGAGGCGAACGTACCTTTCTTCAACATCTCCGGCTCCGAGTTCGTCGAGATGTTCGTCGGCGTCGGCGCCAGCCGCGTCCGCGACCTGTTC
>MWAR01000132.1 GCA_002068715.1 bacterium ADurb.Bin374 | reverse complement strand
ATGAACTTCACATCTGCGCCGTGTTCGCGGAGATGCGAAACCGGGCTGCTCACTTCGTCGTCGTTGAATTTGCGCGCGACAAGAACCGCTACCATCTTGGTCTTCATGGGATCCTCCGTCTCGTTGTATGAACCACTTTATCATGTCAGGATATCATCGCGGATCGTCCCTCGTCAAAAATCGGGAAAAGGACAAACGACCGGAGGTGTGTTACTCTCAGGAATGATGAATGACCGGCATCGCCCACGGGCTCGCGGAACCCCATCGACAACCTGGAAAACAATATATATATCGATAGGTATATGTGTTGCCGTTCCTGCGTGGGGCGCTCTCGGGGATTTCACCGGAACGGGATATCCTCCTTCAGCCCCGAGGCAATCGCAGGAAGTCTCTGCCTCGATGACGGTCAACGCGCCGTTTTCTCCGAGGACTGCTTCGGGAACACTGTTGCCGTACGATCCGTTCATGGATAACCGCCTTCCGGCCCCGTCGGCCCCGCAGGGAGTCTTCGGCCTTCCCGTGAAGGATGTCGAGCGGATGCTGCGTGCCTACGGGGCGAAGCCGTTTTCCTACGCGTTCGGAAAGGAAAGCCGGATGCTCCTGGCCGCGTATCTGGTTACGATTCGGTTCGACCGGTCCCGGCGTGTCGGCGGCATCATCATCGAACCGAAAGCGCCGGTCAGGACCATCGGGGCGAGCGCTCAGGCGTTCTTCACCCAGGTGTTCCTGAGCGGCATCGATCCGTCGTTGTTTCGGACGCTCATCACGCCGGAGAAAATATCTATTCTTTTCGAGCCGCCCGTGAAAAAAGTCGGCAGCGAAAAGAAGTAGGAACGGACGTCAGGATTTCGGTTCCGCCGGTTCCACGGGAGCTGCCGGGGCCGGAGGCGGGGAGAACGGTCCAAGGCCCATGTAGCTCAGCAGGCTGGTTCGGTATTCCCACATCGTGCAGACTGACAGGGCACCGACGACATACAGGTAGACCAGTTTGTCCGGGGCGAAAAACCAGATATACGGAATGCTCGCGACGGGCATGGCGGCCGCGGCGCTGACCGCACCGGGCCTGACCGAGAGGCCCCAGAAAGACAGGGCCGCCCAGACGAGAAACGCGATGAAGGCGGGGATCGGGAGAATCGTGAATAGCACGCCGGCTGTCGGGGCGAGACCTTTCCCGCCTCTGAAGCCGAGGAAAATCGAGTGACAATGCCCGATGACGACGAGAATGCCGCCGAGGCACACGACGAGGGCATACCCATCATCCGAAGGCTGGATGAATCGATTCAGCAGGGGGGACATCGCAAGCCAGCCCTTGAGGATGTCGAGGGCCGTCACGACGACGCCGAGTTCCATCCCGAGGAGCTCAAAAACATCTCCCGAGGGCTTCGTTGTCCATGTTCCGTCCTTGAAAACGGTTCCATGCCGGAATATTCTTGCGAATATGTCACCGAAGGGAATCGACCCGAGAAGGTAAACGAGCAGGCAATACATCAGAATTGAATGACTCATGTTGTTGTACCGGTGCGACGAATGAAATTCACGAATATCTGTGGAATCAAAGACGACTCGCAAGTTAACATAACGGAAAATGAAAAGCAACGACGAACATCCGCGGGGCCTCTGATGAGCCAGCATCCTTCCGAGGGGATTGCCGAGCTGGAAGCGCTGTTCCCGAGTCTCGTCACCTTTCCCGACCCCCGGCGGGCCAGGAAAGACGGGCTTCTCGCCGTCGGCGGCGACATGCTTCCGGGAACGCTGATCCGTGCGTATGCGCGCGGCATCTTTCCCTGGACCTCGGACCCGATCACCTGGTGGTCCCCGGATCCCAGGGCGATCTTCGACATCGACTCTTTCAGACTACCAGGCCGCGGCGAGCGATATCTGCGCTCGGGCAGATTCGAGATCACCTTCGATACGGCATTTCAGAGCGTCATGGAGGGATGCGCGAGGCCGGCGGCCGGACGTGAAGAAAGCTGGATCAGCAGAGAGTTCGTCGGTTCCTACACGCGACTTTTTCAGATGGGGTTCGCGCACAGTGCCGAAGTCCGGATGGAAGGAAAGCTCGTCGGTGGCGTATATGGCGTTGCCCTGGGCGGCTTCTTCGCTGGCGAGTCAATGTTTCATACGGTTTCAAACGCTTCGACCGTAGCGCTCGGCGCACTCATGGCGCGCCTGAGACAGCGCGGCTTCATGCTTTTCGACACGCAGGTGATCACCCCGCACACGAAGCGTCTCGGCGCGTTCGAGATTTCTCGTGCCGAATATCTCCGCCTGCTCCAGGAGGCGCTCCGGAAAACATGTGACTTCCCCTGATCTGCGAGGAGCAGTCCAGAGCAGGTTGTCGATATTTCTATTGTCGGAAAATTCTTCCGCACCTTTTCAGACAAGGGTGAGTCTGTTATAATTCCCTCCCGTTCAGGCTCGATGAAGAGCGACGCAATGATCGACATCCAGGAGCGCAGGACCATGGCGTTTTTTCCCGGCCGGCTGGCACGATGTGTTTTCTCCCTTTTTGCCGTCTGTGCGTTCGTCATCGGCTTCCTTCCCGGGATTCATGCCGAAGAGCTTCGCATCACGGATATCAGGTTCTGGCAGAGTCCCGAAGAAGCCCAGATAGTTCTCGACCTGAACGGTGTGCCCCGTGTGACGCCCGTTCAGACATTGACGGACGGAACGATATTCTTCGATATTGAAAACGTCACGTTCAGGCCCGGCAGGCAGAGTTATCCGCTGAACAACTCTTTTGTTCAGACGCTGAGCGTGCAGGAGCGCGTGCGCGGCGGCGTCCGGGTCTTCCTCAGGCCGGCGGACGGCGTCATCAACCGGACATTCGTGCTTCCCGCAAACGCAGACAAATCGGACCGTATCGTCGTCTTCCTCGGTGAACCGGCTCGGTCGGCCGAAACGA
>MWAR01000131.1 GCA_002068715.1 bacterium ADurb.Bin374 | reverse complement strand
CCGAGCGGGTGCGGACGTTCTCGGCGAGGATCGCGTGCACCTTGTCCCACAGGTCTCGGTCGATGATCGCGTCGTGCTCGCCCGGATGCGCCGTGCCCTTGTGCACAGCCATACCGAGGTAGGTCCGGTTGTTCAGCAGCTTGTAGATCGCCGACTCGCGCAGAGAAAGCATGCCGTCGGCGAGGGCCTGCCTGCGAAGGTCTTCCGTGCTGGCCTTGTTCTCGATCATCTCACGGAGCTTTCCGGTCATGGCGAGCACCTCGTAGATGCCCTGACGTCCCTTGTAGCCGGAGTTGTCGCAGTCCTGGCAGCCAGTGCCCTTCGAGAAGGTGAGATTGTCGATGTCGAATCCGGTCAGCCGCAGCTTCTGCATGAGCTGGGGGGTGATCCCCAGTGATTTGACGACGTCGTGTGTCGGCTTGTATTCGGCGGCGCACGATTTACAAATCTTACGAACGAGACGCTGGGCCTCGACGACCCGGATCGACGTCGTCAGGCTGAACGGCTCGATGCCCATGTTCAGCAGGCGACTGATGGTCGATGGCGCGTCGTTCGTGTGGAGCGTCGAGATGACCAGGTGGCCGGTCATGGCCGCCTTGATCGCGATGCTCGCGGTCTCGAAGTCGCGGATCTCGCCGATCATGATGACGTCCGGATCCTGGCGGAGGAACGAGCGCAGCGCGGCGCCAAAGTCGAGGCCGATGTCGGCGTGGCACTGGACCTGGTTGATGCCCATCAGGTTGTATTCGACCGGGTCCTCGGCCGTCATGATGTTGATCGCTGGGTTGTTCAGCAAAAATAGCGATGAATATAGAGTGGTCGTCTTTCCCGAACCGGTCGGGCCCGTGACGAGCACGATGCCGTTCGGCGCCTTGACGCCGTCCATGAACAGCTCGAGCACGTGCGGTTCGAAGCCGAGGTCGGTGAGGTTGACCTTGAGGTTGCCCTGGTCGAGCAGGCGCATGCAGACCTTTTCGCCCCAAACGCACGGGACGAGCGAGACGCGCAGGTCGACCTTGCGCTCCGCGAGATGGAGCTTGATGCGGCCGTCCTGCGGACAGCGCGTCTCGGCGATGTCGAGGTTCGCCATGACCTTGATGCGGCTGACGACACCGGCGTGGGCCGCCTTCGTCGGCTTCATCTGCAGCTTCATCACACCGTCCTTACGGAACCGCACCCGAAGTTCGTCTTCGAACGGCTCGATGTGGATGTCCGATGCACCGGTCTGGACGGCCTGCGTGATGATCAGGTTCACCAGCTTGATGATCGGCGCGGCGTTCTCGCCCAGCTCGCCCAGTGAATCATCCCCATTCTCGGCGGCGCCCGACTCGCCCACCTGGTCGGCAAGGGCGTCGACGCTTTCGCCATACAGTTTTCCGAGGGCGGCCGTAATCGAAAGTTCTGAGCTGACGACCGGCGAGATGCGCATGCCCGTCATCATCTCGATGTGATCGATAGTGATGATGTCGGTCGGGTCGGTCATCGCGACGACCAGTTTGCTCTCTTCCTTTTTGACCGGACACAGAATGTGGTCGTAGCAGAGCTTCTTCGGAAGCAGTGTCGCCAGCACCGGGTCGACGAGGCTTTCCTCGAGATCGATGTACGGGATGTCGAACTGTTTGGAAAGGGCGATCGACAGCTGTTTGTTCGAGAGAATGCCGTTCTTGACCAGGTAGGCACCGAGACGGGTCTTGTCTTTTTTCGCCTTGTCGAGCGCATCCTTCATCTGCTCGGCGGTGCAGTATTTGGAATCGACGATGATGTCACCGAGGCGCTTGCGGGGGCCCTTCTTGCCGCCTCCCGTCGCTGCGGCCGGCTTCTTCTGGTCGGACAGCTGTTTGAGCTTCTTTTCGAGGGCATCCCAGAGCACTTTGGCCGGTTTGAGCGCGAGCGTCGGGTTATTGGCGCCGAGCGTCTGGAAAATCTCGGAAGATTTCGCGGGCGCCAGCATGCCGACCAGCAATTCCTGTCCGTTGAGTTTGATCGGAATCGCCTTGTGTTCGACCATCTGTTCGAGCGTGAACAGCTTCAGCACTTCGGACGGAATCTGCACCGCATCGAGGTCGACGAACGCGACGTCGAGAATCGTGGCCTCGATCTCGGCCAGTATCCTGGGCGTCACCTGCTGCCGGGTGGCGACGGCAAAAATCAGTTCGTCGGGGTCGGTCTTCTCTTTCCGAAGGGTATCCCATTCCTCGTTCGAAACGGCTTTTCTCTCGCGAAGCAGAACGCCGAGCTTCTGAAGCACGAACGAGTCGGTCGGAAAAGCGGGAAAACTTCCCTGGAACAGCACGTCATCCATTGTCGGTTGGTCCTCGATCTTCCGGCGTGGCTCCGAGAATGCGCTCGGCCATCTCGGCGAAGGCCGGTCGCAGGCCGATCGTCAGTGCCTGCATCAGATGCTGTCTCGCTTTGACCGGCGCCTTTTTCCGCAGGAGCATGCCGAGTTGGAACTGGGCGTCGGCGTAGCGCGGGTTCAGCTCGATCGCCTTCCGCAGGCCCCGTTCGGCCGCGGCGCGCTTTCCAAGCTGAAGAAAGCACATCGCCATCCAGTAGTAGGCGTCGGGATACCGGCTGTTCATACCGGCCGCTTCCTCGAAATGCCTCAGGGCATCGGCCCAGAGGGCGTCTTCGAAATACTTGATGCCCAGGTTGATGCGACTGGCCGCCATGTCGAGTTCGATGACGGCGATCTTCTTCAGTTCGATCAGCGCCTCTTCGAGATATCCCTGGCGGAGCAGAGTCTCCGCCGCCTGGAACGTCGGCGCAACGCTCTGCTTCTTGTGAAGCACCATCTCGCGATACGCCGAGACGGCCGCGTCGTAGTTTCCCTGCATTTCCCGGAGAGTGCCGAGATAGAAGTAGGCGGCGACGAGGCCCGAATGTTTCGCAACCAGTTCCTCGAGCAGCGAGCCCGCCTCCCAGAACGCACCCCGGAACAGGAGGGCCTTTCCGAGCGAGAGGCCGATGTCGGGGTAGTTCGGGTGCGCCCCGTATTCGCGCCTCAGGCGTGTGATCTCGAGGTCGAGTTCGGCGATGCGCATGCGAAGGCTGTCGAGATTGCGACGGGCGACGGCCATCTGGGGCTGGCGGCGCAGCACCTCTTCGAAACAGCTCCGTGCCTCGTCGAGACGGTACATTTCCATCCGGAGCGAGCCCAGGTTGTTCACCACGCGCATGTCATCGGGCGCAAGGCGGTGGGCTTCCGTGAACTGTTCTTCGGCGTCGCGGAACAAACCGCGGGCGAGGAACACATTGCCAAGATTGTTGACGATTTCCGGGTCGCCGGGGAACAGCGTATTCGCCTGTCGAAGGGTCTTTTCGGCTTCTTCGAGGTGGCCCAGGCGTCTCTGTATGCTCGCTTTCAGGAGAAGCAGGGGCTTGGATTCGGGAACGATCGCCTCGGCGGCGTCGAGCCGGGAAAGCGCTTCCTGTGTTTTGTCCAGCCGGAGGAGCTCCTCGATCTTGCTGCCGAGAGCACCGGAGCCATCGATGACCAGATGTTGGGAGAGGTTCTGGATCTCGCCGTCGAAGGCAGTCTCGATGAAAGAGGAAAGCTGGCCGGTGACTTCACTGGACTTCTTTCGGGCCGCTTCCAGCATGAAGCTGATGTTCGGGTACTCGGGGTCGAGCTGCTGTACCATACGAAATTCGTGCAGTGCAGCTGGGAAAAAGCCACCCCGGAAATAATGGATGGCCCTGTCGAAGTGTTCCTCGGCCTCTTTCGCTCTCATCGTCGTCCCGTCAAATGTGGGGTGTTGCCTTATGGTTGGGTTGGTGATACACTTTGGTATACCCTATCAGATAGTGCTTGTCAACGGGAAAACCCCCCAGGAGGGCTTCCATGGATTCCACCCCCGGAATCAAGATGAAGTTTTGTGAGTCACTGGACCGCTTTGTCGCGATTCGCGCGTTCACGCCCGAACAGAAGCAGCAGCTCTTCAAGAACATCAAGATCACGGACAAGAAGTCCTACAAGCGTCTGATCATCAACGCATCGGTAGTGAACTACCTTGACGAGATCGCGCCCCTGGTGTTCGGGAACAACGAGTACCCGCTTCTGGGCGAGATCATCGAACAGGAACTGTATAACCTGTGCGTGAAGGTCAACCCTTCCCTCGACATCAAGGAAGTGACCATCCAGGTCGACGAGAATCAGCCCCAGGGCGCGATTCCGATGCTCGGCTCCGAGGCCGCCGACGAGGCGAAGGCCAAGAACCAGCGGTTCATGGAGATCGAGAAACACCTGAAGAAGCGCATCATCGGCCAGGATGAAGCCATCACGGCCGTCGCGCAGGCGATCCGCAAGGCCAAGGTCGGCCTGAAGAACCCGAAGCGGCCGATCGGCAGCTTCATCTTCGTCGGCCAGACCGGCGTCGGCAAGACCGAGCTCGCCAAGGCGTTGTGCGAGTTTCTGACCGGCAACGAGACCGACCTCGTGCGCGTCGACTGCTCGGAATACGCCATGAGCCACGAGTATTCGAAACTGATCGGCGCGCCTCCCGGCTACATCGGCCACAACGAGGGCGGCTACCTGACCGAGGCCGTCAAGAACAAGCCGAACGGCGTCGTCGTGTTCGACGAGATCGAGAAGGCGCACGAGAAGGTGCACAACCTCCTGCTCCAGCTGCTCGACGAAGGCATTCTCACCGACAGCAAGGGTGAGATGGTCAGCTTCCGCGAAGCCTGCATCATCATGACCACCAACGTCGGCGTCAGCGACATCACATCGGAAGAGAGCAAGCCGGGCTTCCGCGTCGGCGTCGACACCGCCAAGGCCGACAAGCCGAAAGAGAAGCTCGAGGAGCTGTCGCACGCCCAGAAGACGAAGATCACGCGCAAGAGCCTCGAGAAGAAGTTCCCGCCCGAGTTCCTCAACCGCATCGACGACATCATCGTGTTCCGGGCCCTCACGAAGGAAGACAACCTGCATATCCTCGACATCATGCTCAACGAGGTCGCCTCGCGGCTTTCGAACCTGAACATGAAAATCGAGTTCACCGACGCGCTGCGCACGTTCCTCGTCGATCAGGGCACCGACCTCAAATACGGCGCGCGCCCCCTGCGCCGCTGCATCCATCGTCACATCGAGAACCCGCTCGCCGAGTTGATCCTGAAGGGCGAGCAGTTCAAGGCCGGTGACGTCATTTCTGCCGTGCCCGGCAAGGATGCCGACGGTGAAGACACGGCGGCCTTCAAGGTGACGGGCCAATTCGAAGTTCCGAAGCCCGATTCGGCCCCCGTGCCGCCGGTCCCCGAACAGACCCCGAAAAAATAACGGCATTTATCAAACATCGCCTTCCGGCTCCCGGAAGGCGATGTTGCTTTATCGCATCCTACTTTCGCGCAATGCGCGAGCTCGAGGCCCCGCCCGGTGCTTTCCCCGTATACAGTTCGTAGGCAATGCGCCCCGCAAGCGACGCCGCACGCACCGACGAAAAGCCGGGCTGGCCGACCAGGACGGTGAGAGCGAGGTCCCTGCCGCCGGTGCGGGTGAAGCCGCCGAACCAGGTGAACAGGTAGTGCGGATCGGTTCCGGTCAGCGTACCGGTCTTCCCGCCGCTCATGTTCGCGAGACTGGGGCAGCTCTTGTAGCACGCAAAGCCACGTTTGCCGGTTCCATGGGTCGTGGTCGTGCGCATCATCTCGTAGATCTGCGTGGCCACGCCGGTCGGAATGGGCTGGGCAAGCGGGAACGGCTGGCGGCGGAACACCACCTGGCCCTTGTGGACGATGTAATCGACCAGGTAGGGCTTCATCATGCGCCCACGATTGAGAACGGTCGAGACGATGCTCGACACGTGCATCGGAGAGACTTCGAACTCGCGGTTCAGGCCTGCGGCCGCTTCCCCGAGCTTCACGCCGGAATCTGGGATATCGGCGACGGATTTCGTCACGGGCAGGTCGAAGTAGAACGGCCGGTTGAACCCGAACGCGTTCGCATAGGCAAGCAGGACGGATTTGCCGACCGCCCGGCCGACAACGCCGAACACGCCATTGTGGGACTTGGCGAACGCGCGCCACAGTTCGAGCGAGGCTTTGCGGCCAATGCGGATGCGGCTGGCGGGGACGACTTTCTGACGATCGATGCCTGCGGAGGCAGTGATGATCTTGAAAATCGAAGCGACGGGGAACGTGGCTTTCAGTGCCCAGTTGTCGGTGATGAAACCGGGCGAGTCGGGCGAGAGGGTGTTGCGACCATCGAAGGAGGTCAGGGCGAGAATCGCGCCCGTGGAGGGATCCTGGATGACCGCGGCACCCATCTTGGTCGTGTAATGCTTGAATGCACTTTCAACGAGACGCTGGAGGGCGGGCTTGATCGTCATAACGATCCGGGTGTCGGCGTTGTAATCGACGACGTACCGATCGAGGCCGGGGTCATACCGCCATGGCCGGCTGGGCAGGAGGCGGATGACTTCGAGAATCGAGAGTTGGCGGCCGTCCACCGGCGCGTTCGCGGTCTGTGCCGCAGCAGGCTCGGGAGTCGCAGCTGGAGCAACCATGGGGAGCGAGACAGGGGCCATGGCCGAGGCAGGCTTCACTTCAGGCCGCATGCCGATCACGGGGGCCTGTTTGTCTGCATGTGCGGCTGCGACGGAAGCTTCCGCTGCATCGCCGTCGATCTCCCCGGATTCGCTGGCGCATTCCTCGCCGTCTTCTCCGGCTTCGTCGTCGTCGGCTGCCGCGAGGGCGTCGGCGGTGAAGGATGCGACGCCGCTCGCCTCTTCGATGACTTCCTCATGCGGGGTCGCCATCTCGTGCGAATTGCCGGCAGCAGGTATGGCAGCCTGGATCATGGCGGCACCCGAAGTGTTTTTCAGCGACAGACCAGCATTCATCGCGATGTTCACCGCGGGCGTCTGCGAGGCGGATGACGTTCGCATCGCGGACGTTTCGCCCCTGCCGGAACCGCTCAGGGGCAGGGATTTGAACTGGACCGCGGCGAATCCCGAGGGACCTGCATCGGGTTTCCCGAGAGACGTGGTGCGGACCGCGCCGGTGGTGAAGACAGCCGTGCCGTTTTCCTCGGAGACGAAGAAGACCAGCGCGTCGACGATCGACGAATCGATCGCGAGCGTCATGAACATCAGATAACCCACGATGCACAGCAGATTCAGCGACTTGATGGAGGTTGATATCATGCGGTTCCCGGTATCGTTTCAGCGGATTCCGTCCGGAGCGGACGGCGGCAGCACCCCGTGACGGGGTGCAGAGCGTCGAGGGTCAACGGGCGGCCAGCCGGACGACCAGGCCGGTGCGGGGAACGAGCAGGCGCTCGCCGAGCCGGAGGGCTTTCTCGTCGCGGATCCTGTTGAGTCGGACGATCGCCCCTGTCATGCGGGTGTTGCCGTAGAGTTTTGTCGAGATCGTATCGAGCGTGTCGCCGCGTTCGATCGTGTATTCGAGATACCGCCCTTTTTCCTGAATCTGAACATTTCTCGCCGCCGGGGCTTTGGCAAGCTCCTGCGTGTCGGGAGCCGTTTTCGGCGCGACCGCAACCGGCTCGGGCGGGATGTTCCTCGCCGCGGGGGCAAAGGCGCCCTCGGGGGCCGGTCGCACCGGCTGGCGGATGCAGGGCTGGTTGATTAGGCTGTCGATGCGCCCCACGAGCAGGGGCGACGCCGGCCGGTCGATGCCCGGCACGACGGGCGACTGGGGCCCGATGTCTCCGTGAATGGTGAAAGCAAACGTGATCTGCAGCATGAAAAGACCGACGACGAAAAACAGGAACAACCCGCGATGCGATGCGGGTGAACGGCGTTTGACGCGGGAGATCATGAAACAACCTCCAGAATAGGCTAGAAAACCTATCGGCATTCCCCGCCCCGTTCATGAGCGACCGAAATTTCGTGTGTCATACCATATCCGATACTGATTTCCGCATTACAGAAGCCACTGTTGCGCTCCCGTTCGTGCTGAGCCTGTCGAAGCACGTGAAAGCCTCGGCCCTTTCGGCAAGTTCAAGGCAGGTTTCGACAAGCCGAGTACAAACGGATGGTTTCGTTCGGCAGGATTCAGAACGCTTCATCCGTAGCGGAGGCTCCCTGTCTCTGTGGTCCTGTGACATTTTTCTTGATATCATCGACCGCATTGAAACCATCTGGCTCCCCGTATCGAAGCGTTTGGTTCTTTCGTCATCCTTGGGAGGGCATGGAATGAAGGTTCTTCATACGTCGGATTGGCATCTCGGACAGTTGTTGAAACAGCAGAAACGCGACGAGGAGCATCGCGCGTTCCTGGCCTGGCTTCTCGATACGCTCAAGGAAGAGGCCATCGAGCTTCTTCTTATTGCCGGTGATATTTTCGACTCGGGCCTGCCGCCGAACTATGCCCTCGAGATGTACTATTCCTTCCTCAGCCGATGCGCCGAGCAAGGCTGCCGCAGCGTCATCGTCGTCGGAGGCAACCACGACTCGCCCGCGACGCTCCATGCACCGAAACCCGTTCTCAAGGCTATCAACGTCACCGTCACCGCCATCCGCGACCGCGAGCAGCCTGACAACGACCTCGTCCTCGTGCATGACGCCGCCGGCGATCCAGCCGTTCTCGTCTGCGCCATTCCCTTTCTCCGAGATCAGGATGTCTACATTCCCCAGGCCGGTGAGCAGGGTGACAT
>MWAR01000130.1 GCA_002068715.1 bacterium ADurb.Bin374 | reverse complement strand
CCGGCACGGGGAGCCCGACAGACCCGGTCGCCGGAAGCATTCTCGAACTGTTCGTCGTGCTCGCCCCGCCGCCAGGAGCCTCGTTTCCGGCCGGACGACTTCCTATGAACGGAAAGTTCAAACTCGCCATCGGCACGCAGATGGCCCCATAGGGGAAGTCTGAAGAGTGACGTTTGAAGGTTGAAATCCGGGAGAAGGAGAGCCGTGTTTGAGCGATTGGGGGATTTGATGTACAATTCCCGGTATACGATGGATATAAACCGAAATTGAGCCGCATGCGACGCTCCATCCTGGTGCCGACTTCCATTGCGCTGTTTCCTGCCGCCGTTTGCGCGGCGGAGAGCGTCGAGTTCATCCTGCCGCCGAATCCCCTGCCCTGGGCTCTGTTTTTCCTCGCGTCAGCGATGGCCGTGGCGCTGGCAGGCGGCCTGATCTATATTCTTAGATATATAATAGGCGACCGGCGTGTCCGCCTGCGCGACGAGACGCGGCAGCGCCTCGAAAAAGCGTATGCGGACCGGCTGCGCGAGGAGTATCAGAAGAAGAACGACGAACTCAAGACCCGGCTGCAGCAGGTCCGCCGCCAGGCATCGATGCTGTTCAGCAAGGTCAAGAACCTGACCACCACCCTCGACCCGGAAAAAGTGTTCAACGCCATCACGGAAATGCTCGTGCAGGAGCTCGGCGTGGCGCGCTACATACTGTTCCTCCACGACCGTTCCAGGAACGAGCTGTATCCGTTCAGATGGGCCGGGTTCAAGGACGAGATCAGAGACTCCCTCATCCTGCCCGTCGACAAGGTCGAGCATTTCCTCACCTGGTCGTTCTCCCGGGGCCAGCTCGTCTACCGGAACGCCGCCCTCGACGATCCGGAAACGCGCGGGCTCGTCGACCGCGATCCGCTTCCCGACACGCTCGTTGCGATGCCCATCGGCATCCCTGGTGAAACATTTGGTATGATATATATCGAGTCGTTTCAGGATAACCGGCAGGAAGTCGACGAGGCCGACCTGCGGTTCATGATCTCGCTCGTTTCCTTCATGGGCATGGCGATCTCGAACGCGAACGTGTTCCTCCAGACCCGCACCGAGCTGACGTCGTCGAAGCAGCTCAGCGAGCGCGAACTCGCCGAGAAGAAAAAGCTCAAGGATATCTTCTCTAAATACACGTCGGCCGAACTTGTCGACACCCTCCTTGCAAACCCGGGTTCGGTGAACCTCGGCGGCACCGAAAAGAACGCGACGATCCTGTTCTCGGATATCGCCGGGTTCACGGCGTTCAGCGCGGGACTGGCCCCATCCCAGGTCGTCGCGGTGATGAACGAGTATCTTTCGGCGATGACCGACGTCGTCCTCGAGCACGACGGCGAGATCGACAAGTTCATCGGTGACGCCATCATGGCCAGGTTCGGCGTTCTCGGCGACCTCCCGTCTTCCGGCAGGGCGGCAATCGAGGCCGCCCTCGCGATGCTCGACCGCCTTCGGCAGCTTCAGGCCAAATGGGCGCAGGAAAACCGCGAATGCTTTAAAATACGCATTGGTATAGCTAGCGGCCCGGTTCTGGCCGGCAACATCGGTTCCGAGCGCCGCCAGGAGTTCACGGTCATGGGCTCCACCGTCAACCTCGCATCGCGGCTCGAAGCCCTCAACAAAGAATTCAAGACAACGATTCTCGTCGACGAGAACACCTTCGCCCAGGTGGCGAAAGATGTACGCGCCATTCCGCACGAGAACGTCCAGATCAGAGGAATGGAAGGCCGAATGCGCGTCTACGAGATCCAGGGGATAACCCGTGGAAAGCAGGAAAAACGAAAGGACCTCGTGAACATCCGTTCCCGACTGGGCTCCACTCAGCCCGAGCCCGTCCCCCCGGCCAAGCCTGCCGACACGCCCGTCTCCCCCGAGTCACCGCCACGAGGAGAACCGCATGAAGAGCCATCGTGATCGCCTGATTCTTTTCGACATCGACGGAACGCTGCTTTCAGCAGACCGGAGCGGATATCACGCGATCGAACGATCGATGATCGACGTGTTCGGAGCCGCACGCGGCCTCGAAGGAATCCGGCTCGACGGGAACACCGACCTGAACGCGATCAGGCAGGTATGTGACCGCGACGGCAGGGCGTTTCCCGACCAGGAGGCGATCTCGAAATTCAAGGATCACTACACGACGATCCTGCGTCGGGAAATCGCCGGCAAGGGGCATCTGAAACCCGGCGTCGGGCCGCTTTTGAACGCCCTCGCATCGTCCGGACGCGCCTGTCTCGGTCTGGTGACGGGAAACATCCGCGAGGGGGCACGTATAAAACTCGACCGGTTCGGCATCGCCGAGTATTTTCCCTTCGGCGCGTTCGGCTGCGAGCACCCGACGCGCGCCGAGCTCGTCGGCCTCGCGATGCGTCGCGCCGCCGAGCTGGTCGGAAAGCCGTTCGGCCCCGAGACGGTGACCGTTGTCGGCGACACCGTTCACGACGTCGCCTCCTGTCACCCGTGGGGCGTGCGGTGTCTCGCCGTGGCCACCGGTTCGGCTTCCCGCGATGAACTCGAAGCCGCCGGCGCGACCTGGGCCCTTGACGATCTCTCGGATCTCGGAACCGTCCTGAACCTTCTGCTCGACAGATGACGCCGACTCAGCCTCATCGCAGTTCCTTCGGGACAGCCGGCTCCGCAACGTCCATCCCAGGGCCGGATGAAAAGACCGTCGCCTACTATGACGATCGCGCCGCTGCCTATGCCGAATCTTCGTGGAAGCAGGACCTCTCGTTCCTGCTGTCGCCGTTCTGCGACCGTCTCTCCCCCGGATGCCGCGTGCTCGACCTCGGCTCGGGTGCGGGCAGGGATTCAGAGGCCCTCCGCGGGCGCGGATTCGAAGCCGTCTCCCTCGACGCATCGGCCGGACTCCTCGCGGCGCACAAGGCCCGGGGCGGCCGTCTTCTTCTGCGCGGCGATTTCCTGCATCTTCCCTTCCGGGATGCCTGTTTCGGTGGGGTCTGGGCCTGTGCGTCGCTTCTGCACGTGCCGGCCGCGCGGACTCACGATGTATTATGTGATATATCAAGAGTACTGTTGCCGCGCGGAATCCTGGCCGTGTCGCTGAAGCTCGGTTCCGGCGAAAACCGCGACGAGGATGGCCGCCGCTGGACCTTTTACCTCCCCGAAACGGCGCGGGCCGCTCTCGAGCGGGCGAACTTCACGGTCCTGGAAGAAGTCCGCAACCTCGACACCTCCGGCCGCAGCATCGAATGGCTCAGTCTTCTGGCCTCCCCCGCCCCCTCACCACGATAAGCGCATACGCTTTCACAAAAGCCGAATCACAGAAATGTTCCTGTTGTTGAGCTTGCCGGTTTTGGGTTTCTCTGTATAATGAAGAGATATTGGTACACAATGCCGCCATTTCGGGAGGACTAACGGATGAATACCCGGACATCGATGCCGGCCAGGTATATCACATGGTTTGTCTGCATGTTCGCGGTACTGATCGCCCCAGCTTCCTCAGCCTGGGACAAGCATTTCCTGCTGACCAGCGTCGCGGTGAATGCGCTCGAAGACGAACTGCCCGCGCTGGACAGGGTGATCAGGCCGACGACGCTCGCCTCCTTCGTCGCCCGCAACAATGAAGCCCTCAAGACGGCACTCCGCCTGTTCCACGACTGGAAACAGCGGGCCTATCCCTATCCGCAATGGCTCCTCTCCGACGCGAACGCAGCGCTGCTGCGCCAGCCCGGAACGATGTCCCAGAAGCAGTTCCTGGAGATTCTCGGTGTCGGACCCGCGGCTTTTTCGAAGGTCGTCATCCCCACCGGATTCGATGCCGTGCAGAACGCCGCCCTCGCGAACCCGAACATGGCGCGCAGCTTCGGCGACTGGCTGGTTCTGTTCTCCGACGAACCCGACTGGGGGATGGATCAAAGTCTGTTTGGCGCTGGCGATCCGCGATACGGCGAGATTCCCTACGGATCACTGAAGGGAACGGGGTCTCAGGCGCCGTTCCACATGTATTTTCCCTGCGAGAACTGGATTTCCCTCAAGATCAAGCCGTCCCTCAAGCAGGGCATGACGCATCTGCGCTTCGTCGCGTTCGCCAATCTGGCCCAGGTCGCGCTGTGCGCCGGCGACCAGTATTGGGGCGCCCGCTTCCTCGCTTGCACGATCCATTACCTGCAAGACATGACCGCGCCGTATCATGCGAGCGCCGTGCCGTTCCTCAACCCGCTTGTCATCGCGAAAGCCATCCTGGCAAAAGACAAGGAGCGGTTCAGCCGCGACAACACGCAGCTGCTGTCGAACCGCCACTTTCTCTTCGAGGCTGTCGCCGCCCGCATGCAGGTTCTCGGCGCCGCAGCCCCGGAAAAGCTGTATTCCGCCCTTTCCCAGAAGGTCGCCGCCCTGTGCGCCGCACAGGACAAAGAGGACAACCCGCCCACCACGACGCTGATGAAACAGTTCAAGGCCAGCAACAAACGCGCCTTCGACTGTGCACACAAGATCGACAAGCTGGTGAGTAAAGCGTTCCCAAAGAAGCTGGTCGGTGATCCGAGCTACGACCCCTTCGCCGACGGCGCGTTCGACGTCTCCCCCTATTTTTCCGACGCGTCCGTGCAAAGCTGGATCGACGGTCAGCGGAACAAAAAAACCCCGTTCCTGAACGAGATCGGCGGCAGCCTCTCGAATGCCGTCGAGGCAACTCTGGCGGCTCTGCTCGCCGTTCTTCGCTGACCTCCCTCTCGTCCTTTTGAAATAAATTCCTCGCTCCCTCGAACCGGGCCGCTGTGTTAGATTGGTCTCTGAGCTTTCAGAGGAAACGCACGGCCCGGTTTTTCCTGCCGGCAATCAGACGGCCGGGTCGGGCCGACGGCGGAAACGAGAATGAGAAGGTGAGAGACACGTGAGCGTTTACCGATCGAACGACGTCGTCCTGGCTGCCCGCGGCCTTTCCGAGGCGACGGTGACGGAAATCGAAGAACTGCGCAAACTCAAGGGCGAGAACACGGCAGCCTTGAACGAAGCCGTCAGAATGCGCGAAGAGGAAGCCCTGCGTCTGGCCATGGCCCTGCTTCCCGAACTGAGTCTGCCTGCCCTCGAGCGCGCCGCGCGTCTGACCGGCTGTCCCGCGTTCGGGCGCGCCGATCTCCTCACCCGGCTCGAAGAGGATCGCCAGGCCCGGA
>MWAR01000129.1 GCA_002068715.1 bacterium ADurb.Bin374 | reverse complement strand
GCTGATGAAATGCGTCAGACCTTTCATGCCTTCCCTCCTACAGGAGCCCGAACAGGGCGGCGACTTGGTCGCCGTACCCCGCCATATTCAGGCAGATGGGAATCAGGAGCACGCCCATGCAGTTGCTCCTGCGCGCGTGGAAAAAGACCGGAACGCAGCCGATCGCCGTCCCGACCAACATCGTGAACAGCCCCGGGAACCCTGTCAGGGCAGCGACGAGGGCCGTGATCGCGACGAACGCCGCCCAATACAGATCGTGATAATCGACGTCGGCGACCCACGAGAGCACCCACCGCGACAGCCACAGCAGCAGGAAGAACGAGATGCCGCCCGCAACGAGAATGACCGAGATGCCCATCAGGTAATCGCCTGGCTCGGCCGTAAAAATCGGTCGCAGGATGATGTTGAGGCCCCCTTTGCCGACGCCGGCGGGCGTGAGAGGTGTGACCACGAAGATGAGCAGAAAGGCGCCGACGTAGTAGAGGAACTTCGTGATCGCCCCGCCCAGTATGAACAGGACGTCGCCGCGTGCCGAAAAGCCCATGGCCGTGGCGTGCGACGCGATGATCGAGCCGATGCCCGCCGTGATGGCCGGCACGTAGCCGCAGATCGCGCCCGAAACCGTGCCCACGAATGCCGATTTCCCAATGTCGTTGGCCGTCACGTCGATGTCCGTGCAGATGTGCTGCTTCGGAACCTGCCGCGTCGAGACCAGGTTCTGCAGGATCGACGGAATCGCGAACAGCCCCACGAACACCGGCATGATGTTCTGGAATCCCATTTCGTGCGTGATGATACTCTTCGACAGAATGATGATGCCCAGAATGCCCGACACGACCCAGGTGAACAAGCCGGCGAACACGTTACCCATCGCCTCGCTGAACCGGTCGAGCCGAGTGGTGCCGAACCCGCAGCCCTTCGGCCACTCGCTCAGCACCAGGTAGACGACGATCAGCAGGATGATCCAGTGCATGTGTGCCGACAGCACCACGTCGACGTAGGGCAGCACGTAATAGAACAACGGCGTGAGAGCGATCATCAGGAAAACGCCGATCAGCGCGCCCAGACCCTGAATCACGGCCGCCTCGTAGCCTTTGCCGTTCATGAAGTAGATCGTGTTCGGCAGGATCGTGACCTGCGCTGACTCGTCGGGTGCCCCGAAGAACGTCATCGGGATCGTGTTGATGAAGGCAAAGGCGGTGATCATCGAGATGAAGAACGGCCCCACCGCCGCGTGCTGCATCGAGTCACCCAGGTAGGTCCACAGGACGAGCACGATGCCGGCCACGTTGTATATGTGAAGGGACGGGAAGAGCGAGAACACCGCTCCGACCGCCGTCCCCAGGAGTGTATACCCGAGGATCGTGAGAAATTCCATCGCCGGGTTCCTCCTATTCGCCCTGTGTGCCGGCCGCCGGTGCCGCTTCGGAAGCGGGGGTCGGAGTCGCTGCCGGTGCCGGAGCGGGGGAGGGTGCCGCCGGCGCGGTCTCGGCCTTCAGGTCGGCTTCAGACGCGGGAAGGATCTGCAGGCGGTCCTTGAACTTGCCGACTTCGCCCGTCACGCGAAGGTTAGCGCCCGTCTTGAAAAGGTCGGGCGTCACGTTCTTGCGCACGTTCTCGCGAAGCCAGACGTTGACCGAGCCGGTCTCGTCGGCGATGTCGATGCTCGTGCCGAACGCGAACTCCTTCGAGCGCTCGACACGGCCGGCGACGGTGACGATCTCGCGCACGCGCTCTTCCCGCACCTCGATCGCCTTGAGCACCGGAGTCTCTTTCGTTTGCTGGGCCGGCGCCGCACCGGCGATTTTCTTGATCGACTCGGCGCGTTCGGGGTGGTGGAGCCGCAGCTGGGGCTTGCCCTTGTAAGCGTCGACGAGAACGACTAGCTCGAATTCGTTGCCGACCTCAACGAGAGCTTCCCGCATTTTCGGGTCAGCGATCTTGTCTATCTCGCTATCGAATACGTTCAGGTCCATCGAGCCGGTGTCGTCCTTGACCGTGATGTTCGTGCCGACACGGTATTTGCGGATCGCCGCCACCTTCACCCGCACGCGGAACACGGCGCCGCGCGAGTCGAGATCGATGTTCTCGATCGTCGCCGGCTCGGCTTCGAACTTCTTCAGGATCTTGATGCGGCGCGGATCGGAAACGAACATCGACTCGCCGAACTTCTCGGAGATGCTCAGGTTGCCGGTGACCTCGATCAGATCTCCCTCGGCCGGGAAGCGGTCCTTGAAATACTCGCGGAATTTCCGGAGCTTGTCGAATCCCGACAGGGTGAGCATGCCGGTGTCGTCGTCGAGCTTGATCTGGAACGAGTTCTTGTCCTCCATGGCCCGCATGCCGGTCACCTTGCCGACGCATCGAACGAGCGCCATGTTGTGCTGGGGCTTGATCTCGCCGATTTTCTGCAGGGGAACCTCTCGCTGGAGCGCGGCGAACCACATGAGGATCAGGCCGATGACCGACCCGAACACGGCGAACCGCTTGATGTAGATGATCGGAAGCCGCTTGTGGACGACCGTTTGGCAGTGCGGGCACCGCTCATACGCCCCAACGAATCTGCCGCAGCTTGGGCAGATGATGCCCTCACCCTCGGGCAGCAAATCGGTCTTCGGTGTCTCGCTCATAGTTTCTCCCCTTGAAAATTGCTCGCATCACGCGATTGCCCCATCATGATACCCGAATTTTTTCCCAGAATCACGTTTCCCGCAGAACATCCCCGTCCTGCCGATCCAGACTCGCAAACGTTCGTACCCGCATGAATTGCACAACATACCGTCAATGACGCGCAGGGACGGGGTTTAACCCCGCCCAGATCTTGCCTCTGATGTTGCGCAGTGTCTCTGGTCGTCTGTGGTGCGTTGAAAAAAATCCGCACCCCCAAGACATCAAAAACGCATGCCGGCCGATTCGGCGAACTTTTTGAAAAGTTCGAGCTGCTCCTCGTCGAGCTTTTTCGGAATCTGCACTTCGATTTTGACATGCAGATCGCCTGTGCCAAGGCCCTGACCGCGCAGGCGAAGCGTGTCGCCGTTCTGCGTGCCGGCCGGGATGGTCAGTATCACGTCCTCACCGCGCGGCGATCGAAGCTTGATGCGGCTTCCCAGAATTGCCTGGGCAAGGTTGATCGTGATCTCGGTCTGGACGATACTGCCTTTCAGCCGGAAGGGCGCCTCGTTCTCGATGCTTATGCGAAGCCTGAATGGGCCGCTCTGCGTGTGCACCTTCAAAATGGCGCCTTCTTCTATACCTGCAGGTATGGTAACTGTCTGAGAGCCTCCCGGAAGCCCTGAGACCTGAATTTTCCCGCCGGTGCAGGCGATGCCGAGAGGCACTTTCAGGGTCGCAGCGTCGTTGTCATACTCGTTTCCACCGAACATGTCGGCGAAACCGCCGAACGAACCGAACCCGCCCCGGAACCCGCCGCGTCCGCCCATGACCCGCCGCAGAAGGTCCTCGGCGTTCTCGAATCCCTCGTGACCGCCGGGATACTCGCCGCCGAAGCCGCCACCGAAATCGAAGCCGCCTGACTGTTCCATGTCATATCGCTTGCGCGACGTGGGGTTTCCAAGCGTGTCGTAGGCTTCGGAAATTTCTTTGAACTTTTCCTCGTCCCGCTTGTTGCCCTTGTTGGCATCGGGATGGTGTTTCTTCGCGAGGGTTTTGAAAGCCCGCTTTATCTCGTCCTGGGTTGCATCCTGCTTCACGCCCAGCACATCGTAAAAATTCTTTTTTGCCATCGTCGTTGAATCCGTTCTTCGTCTGCAATTGTATTACCACAAACCCCATCGCCGTGGCAAAAACGAAGGCCGGGTCGGTTCGTTTCGTTATGGTTCACGTTCCAGTTCATCGAGCTTCACGCGCAGGGACTTCCACCCTCCGCCGGGGGGATCCAGTAAGTCCATGAACTCGTCGAACCGATCCCAGCGGTCTTTTTCGTATCTTTGCAGGATATAGGTCAGCACTCGCTTGAGCAGCTCGGGATCGCGTTTATACATACCCTGAAATATGTGCCGGACGCCGTCGAACTGGTAACGCATGCCGAGAGTGATCAACTGCCGGCTGCTTCCGCTGAAGGTGGCGTTCGTCTTCATCGAGAAATAACCGGCGAGCCCCGTGACGGATTGGGTATACCCACCGTGATAGGAAATCCACCGGTGGCCCGGGCAGGGTCCGAGCATGGCGGTCGTGTAGCTCGCCAGGCTGTTCGGGAGCATTTTTTCTTCAGATTCCGTGCTCGAACCTTCGATCCGATAGATACGAACGCTCCTGGTACACCCCCG
>MWAR01000128.1 GCA_002068715.1 bacterium ADurb.Bin374 | reverse complement strand
AGCCGTCAGGGCGGCTCTGAATGACGCCTTTGCCCGTCACGTCGATCGTACCGCCGCCGTCATAGGCAAGCCTGACAGCGGACGAAGCGTCGGCGAGCTCGACGATGCCACCGGTCTGAACAGTCGTCGCCTCAGCCGTGATCTGCTTTTTGGAACCGTCGGGCAGGCCGATCGCGCCACCCTGGCCGGAAACGGAGGCCCAGGCCTCGGCAGCAGTCGCCGGCACGGGCGCGGAAGCGAGAGCCTGTGACGCGGCAGGAGCAGCGCCGTTCGCTTGCGGGGTTGAAGCCGGCGGTGTCTCCCGGCCGCATCCCGGCATGAACACCACGGACAGGATCGCCACCAGACAAACGACCGCCGTCGAGTGCCGAAATTTCTGCCATGACAGTATTCCCGGCAGCCCTCTCAATTCGCTCATGTTTTCATCCATCCTTTCATCATTCTCACGGAAGGCCCATGAATTTCCAGGCGCTTCCCGGTATTGATTACCGCAGAACAAAACGCAATTTTGCGTTCCCGTCATGCCAAGCCTGTCGAAGCCTCGAGAAGCCCTCGCCCCCTTCGACAGGGTCAGGACAGACTTCGACACACTCAGGACAAACGTATGGTTCTCATAATGTGCGTCCCAATAAGGCCTCTTCCGGCATTCTTCCCAGATACTACCTCGAGCGCTTCAGAAAGTTTCAACAATCGCACGAATCGTTGAGCGCCAATCATCACGCGGATCGCCCGGCGATCCGATCGGCGACAAGCGAGGCATGGGTCCAGGGCAGCGCATGGCCACCGCCATCGACAACATGGGAAAGCACCCCCGGAATCGCCTTTCCGACAGCTTCGGCGCTGGCCGTCCCCGAAATCGCATCTTCCGCGCCTGTGATCATCAGCACAGGGCAGGTGAGAGTCGCCATTCCCTCCACAACCTTCCTGTATGTATCGAGAAATATATTTTTATCTCTGAACATCGCCTCCAGCGAGGCAAACGTGGAGAATCTGCCGGCCAGGTCGTCCACGAGAGCCGTAGCGACGGCGGCCGGTCTGAACGTCGTCTCCAGGTGCAGCCGGATTTTCCCCCCGGCAAACATGGGAAGCGCCAGGCCCAGGATCGCTCTCAGCACGGGAATCTCGAGCAGTCCCGGAAGGCCGGACGGTCGTTCATTCTCGTCGCGCGGCATCAGATACGGCGCGACGAGGCAGACTCCGGAAACCAGGTCCCGATGGCGCTGCGCGAGATCGAGCGCGAAGTGGGCTCCCATCGAATATCCCGCGACGATGGCCTTCCCTCCCCCGCTCGATCGGAGAAGTTCCGCATAGGCGTCGGCTGCCCGGCCCGGCTCGGCAGGCAGGGGACTGCTCATTCCATGCCCCGGCCGATCGACGGACAGACATCGGAACCCACGTTCGGCGAGAAGCTTCGCCGGCCCGGCCCAGTCATTCCGGTCGCCGGGGTTCCCGTGCAGCATCAGCACCGGCGTGCCTTTCCCACATTCACCGAATGCGAGAATCTCCCTCCCCGGAAGCGTAATACTCCCCTCGATGAAAACACCCATCCCATCCTCCCATTCTCTCAGAGGCTCAATCCCTTACGTCGAAGCATGCCGATCTGTGCCGGCGTCGGATTTCGCCTGTAATCGACGGCGTCGGTGCGGTTGGGAATGCCGACCCACCGCCCTTCGCGTCGGATCCTTTCGAGTACCTCGAGCAACGCCTGTGCCTCGACCCGGCTCGACGCCTGGGGAATGTCGAGATAACAGCGCTGTCCCTTCACGTCGACTGCGCGCCGGACGAGAATGTCGCCGTCGTCGATCTTCGCGTTCATCCAGTGAATGGTGAAACCGACGGGGCGTCCTTCGGCCCAGGCCCACAGGTCGCACATCGTCCCACGGTTTTCGGGCAATATACCATGATGTATATTTATACACCCGATCGCCGGGAGGCCAAGAACGATATCTTTATATATATTTCGAGTCCGCATATTCACGATCAGGTCGGGCCTGCGTTCGCGCAGCCACTCGACCGCCTCGGGGCGGTTCACGCTGTCGCACCGAAAAACGGGAACGCCCGCCTTTTCGGCGGCTTCGGGGCGGGGATCGCGCAGGGTGGCCCGCACCAGGTTGCGGGCGAGCGTGAAGGCGAACTGCGGCGCCCCGACGAGCGGCAATCCGAGGATGTTTTTCAGGAGAACGGCCCTGCTGACGTGCAGCAACACCAACCCGGCCGGCTCGACGCCTTCGGGGAGCACCGCCCTGTCGCAGACGCGCCGAACGAGGGAATGGTAATTGTCACGGACGTAGGTGACATCCGACGTGACGAACACCACCCGCATGGACTCAGCCATGGCCACCGCTCCGCCCATACCGGGCGTGGGCGCCGGCGAACTCGTCGGCGGCCATTGCCGCGATCAACGAGATCTCGCCGGCCAGCACCGCGGCCGCCACGATTTCGGCCAACTTGCGCGAGCGACGCGGGCCGTCGCACTCGAGGATCTGCAGGCAGGCCTGCTGGGTCGGAAGCCGTGTGCCGCCGCCGACGGTGCCGACCATCAGGCCCGGCATCGTGATCGAAACGGCGAGACGGTCGCGCCTCAGTTCGAGACTCGTGACGCCGGTCGCCGACTCGGCCACACAGGCGGGGTCCTGGCCGGCAGCGATGAACATGGCGGCGAGGATGTTCGCATAGTGGGCCTGGGAGCCGAACGCGTGGGCATGAAGCGAGGTCATCATCGAAAGCTGGCCCAGCCGCACCATCCGGTCGGCCGAGGTATGAAGATGCTTCTCGACGAGCGGCAGGGGAATCTCGACCTCGGCGATCACGCGCTTCCCGCGATTGCGTGTGAAGTTGACACCGTTGACCTTCTTGTCGCCCGACAGGTTCGACTCGAGGAACCAGTCGGTCATCGGCCCCCGGTAATGGGCGACGATCCATTTGATGGCCGCATGGGTCGCGATCGTGGTCATGTTTTGCCCCGATGCATCGCCCGTCGAATACACGAACCGCAGGCAGAGCGTCGACCCCATCGGGAACGGTTCGATCGCCTCGAGACGGCCGTGCCGCGTGGTCGACTCGGCCGCCGCCTTCAGATCGTCGTAATGGTTCTCGATCCACTGGTTGAAGGACATCATGTCGAACAGCGTCTCGAAAACGAAAATCGGCGCCCGAACGAGGCTGTCCGCGATGACCTTGACGCGCGCACCGCCCGAGAGGGTGATGATCTGCGCCCCGCGCGCGACAGAAGAAACGAGCGCGCCCTCGGTCGTCGCCAGCGGAATGTAAAAATCGCCGCGGGCATGGTCGCCCGCCACCTTGAGAGGCCCGATCAATCCCAGCGGGATCTCGCCGAAGCCGATGAACCCCTCGATATTGCCGCTCAGGAAGCGCGCGTCCTCGGGTCTCGGAATGCACTTGACGTTCGCCCCCGTGCGTATCTGCAGGAACCGCTGGCGCGCCTTCACTGCATCGGGACTGTAGTCTAGGAGCGGAGGCAGGCGCCCTTCGAGCTCTGCCTCGTCGAACACCGCTTCGCCGGCCGCGACCCCGCCGCTGGCGATCAGCAGGTCGAACAATCCGCCGAAATCCTGAACCGTCTCGAGCTGGAGCTCGCGCATCGGGATCCGGAATTCTTCACAGAGCTGCGAAACGAGCGCCACCACGCCGAGCGAATCGAGCTGCAGGAACTCCGAGAACCGCTTCTCGCGGCTTATCGCTTCGGGAGCGACGTTGAGAAACCGTCCCGTGATCTTCCGGAAAATATCGAACTGGCGGTCGGCTTCGACGCCGCGCGGCACAACGGCTTTCGGTGCGGCCTGTTGCACCTCGGCGGGTTTCGCGCCGCCCCCCAGGATATCGAGAAGGCGGTTCCGCTGAACCTTCTGGCTCGCGGAGCGCGGCAACGGCGCGGAAACAACGTGAACCCGGCGGAACCGCTCCCATTCGGGCCAATCACCGGTGATGCGCCGGATCTCCTCTTCGATGAATGCGGCTGCTTCGGCCGGCTGTTTTGTCTGCAACATCGCCTTCGACGGCTTGACGACTAGCGCCGGATACTCGCTTCCGCCTTCGGAGAAGCCCAGCGCGGCGTATTCCTCGGCGAAGGGCAGCACCCCGAGCCGCATCTCGAGTTCATCGGGGTATACGTTGACGCCGCCGGGCGGGATGATCACGTCCTTTTCCCTGCCGCGCACGTATAGATATCCATCACTATCGATCTCGCACAGGTCGCCGGTCCGCAGAAACGGCCCCGAAAACAGGGCTTTCGTATCCCCGTCACTGCCGAAGATACCGCTGCACAGGGTCGGCGAGGAAACCAGCAGTTCGCCGACGCCGTCCTTCACGTTCTCGAGCTTGAATTCGATTCCTTCAGTAGCCCGGCCGACAGCCCCGACCGGCCCCTCGACCGACGCAACGATGC
>MWAR01000127.1 GCA_002068715.1 bacterium ADurb.Bin374 | reverse complement strand
TGGTGCATCTCAAGTCGTCGGGAATCAACCGCCTCGTCTGCACAAACCGCACGTTTGAAAAGGCCGAAGAGCTGGCTTCCCGTTTCGACGCCGTCGCAAGGCCGTTCGAGGAACTTGGAGAACTGATCGCCGCCGCCGATGTCGTGATCACCTCGACAGGGGCTCAGCGGCCGATTCTATCTCGCTCCGCGTTCGAAACGGCCATGCGAAAACGACCCAATCGCCCCATGTTCGTCATCGATATTGCCGTGCCGCGCGACGTCGCTGCCGACGCGGGAGAAATCGAGAACCTGTTTCTCTACGATATCGACGATCTCCAACACGTGGTCGATGAAAATCTCGGCAGGCGGCTCCAGGAGGCCGAGCGAGGCGATGCGATCGTTGCCGAGGAGGCCGCCGGTTTCAAGCAGGTTCTCGAGTCGTTCACCCTCGTTCCCCTGATTAAATCCCTGCGAGAACGAATGGACCAGATGCGGAAATCCGAGTTCGACAGTTTTCTGGCGCAACACCCCGAACTGACGCCGGAACAGCGCGAGCAGTTCGATCAATGCACGAAAGCCATGCTGGCCAAGTGGCTGCACCAGCCGATCGTCGAACTGAAAGCCCGCGGCGCCGTCGATCGCGAACAGGCGAAAATGATCGCATCGATGTTCGGTCTCCCCGAATCGGCGCTTCCACAGGCGCCTCTGTATGTCGTTCCGAAGGCGGGAGAGGCATGATGACCACCGTTTCACGCGGAATTCGTTTGGGAACACGCGGCAGCAAACTCGCCCTCTGGCAGACCCGCCATGTCGCAAAGCTGCTTCGCGACCGGCATCCCGGCATCACGATCGAGGAGGTCCTCATCAAGACGCTCGGAGACCGCGTCACGGATCTGCCCTTGTTCAAGGTCGGCGGCCAGGGCCTCTTCGTCGCCGAAATCGAGCGAGCCCTCCAGGAACATCGGATCGATGTCGCCGTTCACAGCCTCAAAGACCTTCCGCATGTCGAAGCAGAAGGTCTGTGCCTCGCGGCCGTGACGGCCCGCGAAGACGGCCGCGATGCCCTGCTCTCGAAGAGCGGCCTCACGCTCTCGAAACTCCCGACGGGCGCGAAAATCGGGACCTCGAGCCTGCGCCGCCGTGCCCAGCTTGCCCGTCTGCGCCCTGATCTCGCCTTCGTCGACTGCCGCGGAAATCTCGACACGCGTCTTCGGAAACTCGATGACGGCGAGTTCGACGCGATCATCCTTGCCGCGGCCGGTCTCAGGCGCCTTGGCTGGGCCGACCGGATCGTCGAAACATTTCCGCCGGAAATGCTTATCCCCGCGGCAGGGCAGGGGATGCTCGGCATCCAGTGCCGCTCCGAAGACCGAGATCTCATTCCTGTTCTTGCCGAACTCCTCGAGGACCCGCGTGCCCGTGCATGCGCCACGGCGGAACGCGCTTTCCTTCACCGTCTCCAGGGCGGCTGCCAGACCCCCATGGGCATCTACGCAGACCCATCGGATGATGCCTCGCTGAAGCTCATCGCGTTCGCCGCAGCCCCGGACGGAGTCGCCTATTGTCGCGCCGAACTTTCCGGTCCCATGTCTGACGCCGCCCGGCTTGGTTGCTGCATCGCCGAAACCCTCCTCGAAACCGGCGCCGCCGATATCGTCTTCTCCTCCCATGCTGATGTATGAATCAATATATATATGCAAAACGCCGTAGGGGTGCCTCACCGGCAACCGTGGGGCTATCCGTGAAGGAAGTCTGAAGATATATGAAGAAGAATACGAAGAGCGATACGAGCGGCAAAGTCTTTCTTGTCGGCGCCGGCCCAGGCGATCCTGGCCTGATCACCGTTCGCGGCCTGGAGATCGTGCGCGCCGCCGACGTCATCGTTCACGACCAGCTCGGCGCTCCCGCCTTCCTCGGCATGGCCAAGCCCGGCGCCGAACTCGTCGATGTCGGCAAGCGATCGGGCGATCACACGCTGCCGCAGGACGCGATCAACCGCCTTCTCGTCGATCGTGCTCGGGAGGGCAAACTGGTCGTCCGCCTCAAGGGCGGAGACCCGCTTGTCTTCGGCCGAGGCGGCGAAGAAATGGAAGAACTCGCAAAAGCCGGCGTCCCGTTCGAACTCGTTCCCGGTGTCACCTCCGGCATTGCCGGCCCGGCTTATGCCGGGATTCCAATCACGCACCGCGCCTGCACTCCCGCTTTCGCGATCGTTACGGGCCACGAGGCCGATGGAAAGGAAGCTTCCAACATTCCCTGGACTTCGCTTGCCGGCATCGGAACCGTAGTGTTCCTGATGGGCGTGAAAACGCTCGGCGCGATCGCCCGTCGCCTTGTCGAGGCTGGCAAATCAGCTGAAACCCCCGTTGCGGTCATCGAGCGGGCGACATCCCCTCGCCAGCGCACGGTTACAGGGACGCTCGGCTCGATCGAATCCCGTGCCAGGGAGGCCGGAATCAAGCCGCCTGCTCTGATCGTCGTGGGGAATGTCGTGACGTATCGCGAACATCTCGCCTGGTTCGAACACCGGCCTCTGTTCGGGCGAACCATTGTCGTCACGCGCGCCCGTGCCCAGGCATCGGATCTCTCGAAAGCCCTCCGCGAACGCGGTGCCGATGTGATCGAATGTCCGACGATCCAGATAGAACCGCTTTCGCCGAACCCCGATTTCGACGCCTTCCTGGACCGTCATGGAGCATATGCCGACCTCGTTTTCACATCGGTCAACGGCGTCGAAGGCTTCATCGCCGGGGTGATCGGACGAGGCCTCGATCTCAGGATTCTTGCCGGCAAACGGATCGTCTGCATCGGACCCGCAACGGCGGATGCCTTCAGAGCGAGAGGCATCGTTCCCGACGCTATT
>MWAR01000126.1 GCA_002068715.1 bacterium ADurb.Bin374 | reverse complement strand
AGTTCGGCGGCATGAGCGAGGGGAAGACGGGCGCCCCTCACGAGGGCCCGTTCCTGCTTTCCCAGCTCGTCGAATGGATCGATCGGGAACACCGGAACGAGCCCGGGCGTATCATCGGCAACCTTCTGGACGCGCTGCGCCGCTCCCCATATTACGGCCCCCTCGTCGCCGCGGCGGAAAAAACGCATCGCTCGCCGACGGAACGCCTTCGCGCGCTTCCCCTGCTCGATCGCGACACGTTCTATCGCCACTCGCCGCCCCTCTCGAACGACATCCTGACCGGGCCGATGGCCGATGCCTACGTCTACGCGTCCGGCGGAACGACCGGTCAGCCGAAATTCGCGCTGTATTCCAACGAGGAATATAAGATAGCAACAGATGTATTAGGATTCATATATTCAACCGCGGGCCTCGAGGCGGAAGACGTCGTCGGGAATATTTTCCTCGCCGGCAATCTCTGGACCAGCTTCAACGTCGCGGGCCGGGCACTCGAGAACATCGGCTGTCTGAACATGCCGATCGGCGGCGCGACCAGTTACGACATGATGATCAAGTTCCTGCAGGCGTTCAACGCGAATGCGCTCGTCGGCCTGCCGTCCGTCATCATCAAGCTGGCCGAGGAAGTCGAGCGGAGCGGATCGAACGTGCGAATCAGGAAGATTCTCTACGGCGGCGAGCATCTGCGCGCGCCGACGGTCGAGTTTCTGCGTCGCACGCTCGGCTGCGAGCTCGTTCGTTCCGCGGGGTATGCCTGCGTGGACACCGGCCCGATCGGCTACCAGTGCACGCATCTCGGCGGCTCGCTTCACCACGTGCTGGAGGGATACCAGTTCGTCGAGATAGTCAACCCCGAGACCGGCGCCGTGCGAAACGACGGCGAGCCGGGCGAGATCGTCTCGACCAACCTGACACGCCTGCTGATGCCTGTCGTTCGCTACAAAACAGGCGATCTCGGCCGCTGGGTCGAGATGGACGAGTGCGCCTGCGGCTTTTCCGGGAAGACGTTCGAACTGCTGGGGCGGTGCGATGACCTCCTGGTGATCGGCGGCATCAATCTGCTTCCATCGGATGTCGCGTCCGGCCTCGCGTTGCTCCCGGTGAGCCAGAACTTCCAGGTCGTCGCACGCACGAAAAACAGCCGCGATCTGCTGGTGCTGCGCCTGGAGGCCTCGCGGCCGCTTTCCGATGCCCAGGTTCTCGAAGGCCTCGAACACGGTTCATACAAGCTTGCCAAGGCAATCAAAGACGGCTGGCTGAATGTCGAGATCGAATGGTTGGCCCCGGGCGGGCTGCCGCGAAGCGTCCGCACCGGCAAGATCAAAACCGTCCTCGACGAACGACACGGATGAAATTTGCACAGGAACCGAAGAAGGCTGATGTAGGGGCGCGTTTGAAACGCGCCCGCCGTGAACGTATAATATGAAAAATACATCCCGAATCGTCGTTCTCACCGGGGCCGGCATTTCGAAGGAGTCGGGCCTAGACACGTTCCGCGACGCCGGCGGCGTCTGGGAACGGTATCGAATCGAAGATGTCGCGACGCCCGAGGGCTATCGGCGCAATCCCGCCAAGGTTCACCGGTTTTACAACGAGCAACGCATGCAGCTGGGCGCCGTGCAGCCGAACGCCGCCCACCACGCGCTTGCCAGGCTCGAACGGGAACTGGGCGACCGGCTGCTCGTCGTGACGCAGAATATCGACGACCTGCACGAGCGTGCCGGCTCGACCCGGCTGATCCACATGCACGGCGAACTCCTCAAGGTGCGATGCGAACAGTGCGATCGCATCTGGAACGAGACGGGCGAGATATCGACGGAAACGGCCTGCCCGCACTGTGGCAAAACGGGCGGAGTGCGGCCGCACATCGTCTGGTTCGGCGAAGTTCCGCTTATGATGGATGAGATATTCGAAGCTATTGATCGTTGCTCGCTGTTCGCGGCGATCGGAACGTCGGGAAACGTCTACCCGGCGGCCGGCTTCGTAGAACGCGCACGCTCGAACGGCGGGACGCACACGATCGAGCTGAACCTCGAACCGTCGGTTGGCGCCTCGCGGTTTGCCGACGCGGCATACGGACCGGCGACCGAGGTCGTGCCGGCGTGGGTCGACAGACTTCTGGGAACGGGAGCGGATTGACATGAAACTCGGATATCCCACGCATCCGAGGCGTGATATCGTCGAAGAAATACAATGGATCGCATCGGCCGGCTTCGATTTCGTCGATCTCTTTCTCGAGCCGGACAAAGGCGCGGCCGAGTGCGTCGATGCGGCCGCCGTGCGTTCGGCCCTGAATTCACACGGCCTCGGGTGTGTCGGTCACCTCGCCTGGTATCTGCCGATTGGCTCTGCCATGCGTGAGATGCGGCGGGCGGCCGTCGACACCGCAAGAACCTATCTCGAAGTGTTCGGTCGCATCGGCATGCCCTGGGTGACGATCCATGCAAGCTGGCCGACATCGATGTTCACGGCGGAAGAAGGACTGGCGTGGCAGAGCGAGTCGCTTCACGAGGTCGAAGCGGCAGCGCGGGAGTTCGGCGTGGGGCTGATGTTCGAGCCGGTCGGTTCTCCGCACGAAACACGTGAAAATCTCGAACATCTCATGAACGATCATCCCAACCTAGGGTTCCATCTCGACATCGGCCATTTCAACCTGAACCGACGCAACCCCCTCGATTTTGCCCAGGCGTTCGCACATCGTCTTGTCCATGTGCATCTCCACGACAACGACGGCACCAAGGACCAGCATCTCCCGCCTGGTACCGGCCGAATCGACTGGGACACTTTCGTCCCCGGTCTGAAAAAGGTCTATGACGGAACGATAACGCTCGAAATATTCGTCCAGGAACGTGCCTACATTACCCTGGCCCGCGACCTGTTCCTGAAGCGCTGGCAGGCCGCCTGAGCTGTCGCCGGACCAGTGGGAAAATATCCCCGGCGCCGTCCGTTTTTTCCCCGGCGCAATGATGCGAAGTCACGCAGGTTTTCCAGAATGACGATCACCCTTCCGCCCTGAGAATATGGAAGGGCGGGAACTCCCCCGCGCTTCGACAGGATCGGGCACGACCGGGATGGCACGCGGAAACGCGAGATTGGCTTTTGTCATGCTGGAATCAAGAGCAGCCGCACACTGCCAGAGATTCCCAGGGTACGCCTTGGCATCGTTTCTCGTACGAAACTTGCTTGGTATATTGGAAGGCAGAGGTGAGGAGGCATGGAAACCCGGAACAGAATTCATGTTCTGGATGAACAGGAGCTGAATTCCCAGGAAAAACGGAAGTCAGTCAATCCTGTGTACGCGCCCATTCCCGAGGATGTGTCGTTCGAATACCTCGAATCTCTCGTCGAACTGCTCGACCAGCTTTCGGACGAACTCCTGGCCTCTCGGATGCTCGGTTTCCGAGCCCGCATCAGGGCTGCGCTCAGGCGCATCGCCGGTTTCATCGGCGTCGATTCCGCGTTCATCTGGCTCATGGACGAGCATCTGACCGAGTTCCACGATGCCCTCGTGAGCTCGCAGGACGTCGGCGCCTTTCCCGAATGGAACCATCTGCTGGCATTCCAGAAGCATCCCGCGCTTCTCGAACGGCTCGAGCGAAACTCGGAAGCCGTGGCGGCCGTTCTCGAGGGGCCGCCGAAGATGCTTCGCGGCTATCTCCTGTGGCCGCTTCGTCTCGACGGCCGGATGAGGGCTGTGCTCGGCTTTTCCGAACGCAACGCCCTCAAGCGCTGGACCGTCTGGGAGCGCCAGCTGCTGGAGATCGGCGGCACGGTGTTCCGGCAGGAGATCGTCAGGCAGCGCAACGAACAGATCCGTCGCCGCAGCGAGCTCAGATACCGCCTGCTGGCGAGCCATTATCCGAATGGCATGGTGCTGCTGTTCGACCGGGAAACGCGTTTCCTCGTCGCCGAGGGCGAAGCGGGCGCGCGCTGGGACCTGACTCCCGAGCGTCTCGAGGGAAGAATCGTGAAAGAAGTCTTCCCAGGCGATGTAGCGGAAGCCATTGAAGGGTTCTGCAGGCGCACTCTGGCGGGCGAAACGGTCGTCGAGGAAATCTCGTATGCTGGCGAGGTGATCGAGATGCGGCTCGTGCCGGTCCGAACGGGCAACTCCGCCGTCATGGCCGGCATGCTCGTCGCGCAAATCATCACCGAGCGCAAGGAGGCCGAAGTCTCTCTCCGGCAGGCCCGCGAGGCGCTCGAAAAGGCCCGGGCCCAGGAGGCCGCCGTCGCCGCCGAGATCCAGCAGAACCTGTTGTTCGGCAGACTCCCTGCCTGCCCGCCTTCGCTCAGCATGGATGCGGTCTCGATCCCTTCGATGGAAGTCGACGGCGATTTTTACGACTTTTTCCCGATTCGCGAGCACATCTACGATCTTGTCATCGGCGACGTCATGGGCAAGGGAACCCCCGCCGCGCTGATCGGTGCCGCCGCGCGCATCGCGTTCCTGCGTTCGCTTTCAAGGCTTCTGGCACGCGAGGGACGGCGTCTGCCCGAGCCCGAGGCGCTCCTGGGCATGGTGCACGGGGACCTGGCGGCCCGGCTTGCGAATCTCTACGCGTTCGTCACCCTCGTGTTCGCGCGGCTGAACATGCATCAGAAGTCCCTCCAGATCGTAAACTGCGGCCATCCTCCCGTCCTGGTGTACCGACAGGAGGAAAGCCGGTTCTTCACGATCGACTCCACCCGGCCCCCCCTGGGAATCGGCGATGGCCTCGATTACACCTGCACCACCGTCCCGATGCACAGAGGCGATATCGTCGTTTTCCTGTCGGACGGCGTCACCGAAGCCCGAAACCCTGACGGAGAGATGTTCGGCCTCGAACGGATCAAGGAGGTGGTCCGCCTTGGCGCCCCCCTCACGGCCGGGGAACTCGTCGCCGCAATTCGCGATGCGGTTCAGCGCTTCGTGGGAACCCGCGGCCTGGAAGATGATTTCACCTGTCTCGTCGTCCGTCTCGAGCCCTGAGCGCCTGAACGAACGGATGTTTTCCGGCATGCCGACGGTTCTGCCGCCGCGGCCAGGATCATCAGCCGCTTTTCGTCGTGATTCAGGGCTTTCAGCGCGAGCTCACGCCGAAGAGCGTCACCCCGGCCGCCGCACGGCTCGGTGAACGCGAGCCGCACCGGCCTGCGCGAGCGCGTGTAGCGGGCTCCCGTGCCTTCGTTGTGCTGGCGCACGCGCCGGTCGACGTCGGTCGTGACGCCTGTGTAGATGCTGCCGTCCCTGCAGACGAGCATGTACACGTGCCAGGTCTTTTCAGACGTTTCCAGATTCAAGATTGAAGTAGACGAGCGGTTCTTTCACGTTCTTGACCGGAGCCGAGTTCGGGCCGCTGAAGACCCAGGGAGAGGCGCCGGCCGCTTCGATCTGTTCTTTCACCGACGGGGTCAGCAGAATCTCGCCGTGCTTCGCGAGGCCCTGCAGGCGGGCGGTGTTGTTCATGCCGCTGCTGAACGCCGTCAGATCCTGATTCGGCCCGATGAGACCGACGTCGGCCGAACAGTAGTTGATGCCGATCGCCACGCCAAAATCCTTGAAGAATGGCGACTGTTGAATGTCGCGATTGTCCGGTGAAGCGAGGAACTCGTCGGTGAATGTCCTGATCGCGATTGCCGCCTCGACGACGTTTTTCGCCAGGGTGGCGGCCGGCGCATCGTAGAACGGCGGCCCGAACAGGATGATCACGCAGTCGCCGACGATCTTGTCGAGAACGCCGTTGTGTGGAAACACCCGCTCGACGACGGCCTTCGACCAGGTGTCGATGAAGCGTGCGATGCGCGGCGGATCCTTGAGCACCTGTTCGCTCATCTTCGTGAACCCGCTGATGTCGGCGAACAGAATGCCGATATCGGCCTTGCGCGGCGACAGGTAGCGTTCCTTGTAATCCTCGATCCGGAGAAGTCGGCGTGTGACTTCGGGCGAAAAGAACTGCCGGAGCACGTTCTTTTCGCGGTTGAAATCCACCAGGCGCTGGCGAAGCGTCTCGGCGAAGACCTGCACGATCTCCCGGCTGGTGACGGACAGGCCGCATCCGGCGGGAGGTCTGATGAGTATCTTCCCGACAAGCGTTTCGACGATCAGACCGTCGAGAAGAACGGTTTCGGTCGTTCCGGTTGTCGAGAAAACCCTGGCGATATCAGTGTTGCCCGGGACGACCACGTTCAGACCGGCCTGGATGAGCTCCTCGAGTTCCGGCATCGGTTTGTCGACGGAATCGAATACTTTATTGTAATTGCGATATATCGAATACTGTACTATTTTTCGTCCGTCGAGATCCTCGTCGATATATAACAGGACCAGCTCCTCGATCGGAACCATGTCGCTGAGTATGTTGACGGCCATGTCGAGCGCCTCGTTCAGCTGGCGAGACTTCATGCAGCGCTGGATTTCCATGATCGTCATGTGCTTGTAACGGCTTTCCTGGATGCCGAAAAAGTAGTTGTCGAGTTCTTCCGCGGCGGCATCGAGCCAGTCGAACACCTCGTCGTCGGCATGGCCGTGGCCGGCGGGAAAGGCGAATCCGAAGGTGCCGATCTTTTCGCCGGCCATGTCGAGAGGCATCACGAACCAGACGTTGCTTCCACGTCTCTGGATGGTTTTTGAACCGGCGTTCAGAAGGTCCGAAAACGAGCTCTCGAGTTCGCCGGATGAGATCCCGTGCGAATAGATCGTGTAGATCAACTCTTCGTTCTGGGTCTGGAGAAACATCGCGGCGGGCTTCAGGATCCTGTCGAGATACGCATATACCTGGGCCATCGTCGTCTCGAGATTCTTCTTCTCACGAAGGCAGGTTTCGATGACGGCGTCGATCTCGCCGGAGAGCCGCACCCTGAGCCTGAGCCGGCGAAGCTCCTTTTCCATGGCGGACTGCTCGGAGACCTGAAGCGTCTGAGACATCGATGAACCTCTCTCTACCTGAAGTATCCTCACCTTAACCGAATCTGTTCCTTTTCTCAAGCGTGTGTCCATGCCCACCCGCCATACGTGTCGGTTCATCCGGTGGAGACCGAGTGCCGGGTCTCCGGCGGTTCCCATGAGCGGAATTTCGCACACGATGCGCCGGTCTCGGAGATGACCCCGCCCGCGCTAGCGCCTGTCGGATGCTGTTTTCCTGGAACCGGCCGGTGTGTGGCACGAAAGATGCGCTTCCCCAGCGCAGGGAGGCGCCTATGCACAGATACGATGTGTCGGATGATGGTCCGAGCCGCCTTGTCTGCCAGGGTTTCTTCGCGCCGCTTCACGTCGGGGAAGGCGAGTTGATGGACGTGCTGTGGCAGATCGACGTGTCCGTCGGATCGGGTGTGTCCGTGCAGAGAGCTCTTGAAATCGCCTTGCTGCACTTCGAGAAAGGCTCGACGCGGGTTCTGGCCGCACGATTGTCGCGTTCCATGGCTTGCGGCATACCTCTGTCGATCGCGCTCGACCGGAGCCTGTGCGGTTGCCCGAAGCTCGTCTACGCCGCCGTCTCCATCGGAGAGGCGACGGGCCGCCTCGATCTCGCGGTTGCCCTGTTGCGTCGCATGTATAGGCTCCAGCAGGACTGGCGCTCGTCGTTCGACTGCTGGGCCATCACGTACCCGCGACTTTTCGCGGTCTTCTGGGGCTCTCTGTTCCTGTTGGCCTGGCACGGCTCACAGGCACGGGTTGATGGCTGGAATGAGCAGCCTGGCCCAACGGCCATTCAGCGAATGCTTGAAAGCGTCACCTGCTGGTTTTGCGAACCGCTTTTCTGGCCGCTTGTCGGCCTGCTCGTCGCCTGGTATGCCGTCTGGCGGAACCGCGGCGGCGTAGGCTTCATCAGGCTTGCCCGGGAAACCTTTCGCCGGCTTCCGTGGATCGGCAGAATGTGTGAAAACCGCCTGGCCGCAAGATGCCTGCGTCTCCTCGCCTTCATCCTCGAAACCGGGAAACCGCCTCTCGCGGCCGTAACGGTCATCGCCGAGTTCGCCGACAGGCCGGACGTGCGGCACGTGTTCAGTTCCTCCCGCGAGATCCTGCGGAACGGCGGCTCTCTGTCGCAGGCGTT
>MWAR01000125.1 GCA_002068715.1 bacterium ADurb.Bin374 | reverse complement strand
GATGAACGCGACGGTTACGGTCGCTCATTCGAGAACGCAGAACCTCCAGGAAGAGGTCGGCAGGGCCGATGTCGTCTGCGCCGCCATCGGGAAGCCTCGCTGTATTCCCGGCGCATGGATCAAGCCGGGAGCCGTCGTAATCGACGTGGGAACCAACTCGGTGCCGAACCCCGAAAAGCCGGGAACGACGAAGCTCGTCGGCGACGTCGAGTTCGAGACTGCCGTGGAGCGCGCCTCGTTCATCACGCCCGTTCCAGGCGGCGTCGGCCCGATGACGATCGCCATGCTCCTGTCGAACACCCTCAAGGCCCGCAACGCCCTTCTCGCCGGCCGAACGACACACCCCGTGCGTCCGTAGGCGCGATTCGCGAACCGCGCCTGCATATTACAATATATAATATACAATATAGGATGGGAATGATTATGACGATGGACCAGGATGTTCTTCTGATGACCCCGGGGCCGGTAGAGCTGGATTCCGAAATACTGCTCGCCGGCGCACGCCCTCTCCGTCATCATCGCACGACGGATTTCTCGCCGGTCTACACCGATTGCGTCGACCGTCTGAAGAAGATTTTCAATACCAAGGGCGAGCTGTATCTCACCCTGTCTTCCGGCACCGGCGTCATGGAGACTGCTATCGCCAACATGTTCAACCAGGGCGAGACGGTCCTGACCGTCGAAACCGGCTCGTTCGGCGAACGGTTCACGCAGATCGCGAAGGCGTTCAAACTGAACGTCATTCCGCTGAAATACCAGTGGGGCCATCGGGCGAAGGTCGAGGACATTCGCCAGATGCTCGACGCTCATCCGTCGATCGCCGGCGTCACGGTTACGTTCAACGAGACCTCGACTGGCGTCCACAACGACCTTAAGGCAATCGGCGAGCTGCTGCACGAGCGCGGCAAACTGTTCATCACCGACGGCGTTTCGGGCATCGGCGCCCTGCCCTTCGACATGGACGGCTGGCACGTCGACGTGGCCGTTTCGGCATCCCAGAAGGGACTGCTGACGCCGCCCGGAATCGGCATGATCGCCCTCTCGAACCGCGCCATGGCGAAGCTCGAGAAGGTCGACTGCCACGGCTTCTATTTCGATCTCAAACACTATAAAAAGAACCAGGGACTCGCGATTCCCGCGTTTCCCTGGACACCCGCCATCTCGGTCATGTACCAACTCCAGGCGGCTCTCCACAAGATCGACCGGATCGGCTTCGAGAACGTGCTGAAGCATTATCACCGGCTGGCCGAAGGTCTCAGGACGGCGCTCAAGGCGATGGGCCTGACGATCTTCACCCAGCCGGACGCTCGTTCCAACGTCCTGACGGTCATCAACGCGCCGGCCGGCATTCATCCGAAGAAGATCGTGAGCGAGATTCGCGACAACTTCGGCGTGCTGATCGCCGGCGGCCAGGGCGAGATCGCCGACAAGGTGTTCCGCATCACGACGATCGGCGCTATCTCCGAGCGTGAGATCATCGCGACGGTCGGCCTGCTCGAGATCGCTCTCGTCCGCCTCGGCTTCCAGAAGGAGCCGGGTGCCGGCATGAAAGCGCTTCTCGGCTACTTCGCGAAATGAATCCCGAGCCAAGGAGCGTCTCGAAGCGATCGGCGACGGGCCCCCACCCTCGCCCGATCAGCCTTCTGGCGGCCGACCTCGGTTTGAAACCCGAAGAAATCGAGCTTTACGGGCCGGACAAAGCGAAGATAGCCCACGGTGTTCTCGAGCGGCTGGCGGGCGAGCCCGACGCAAAACTCGTTCTCGTGACGGCGATGACGCCGACGCCCGCTGGCGAAGGCAAGACGACGATGACTATCGGTCTCGGCGACGCCCTGCGCATCATCGGCCGGCGGTCGATCGTCTGCCTGCGCGAGCCCTCGATGGGGCCAGTCTTCGGCGTCAAAGGCGGAGCCGCAGGCGGCGGCCGGGCTCAGGTCGTCCCGATGGAGGACATCAATCTCCATTTCACGGGCGACATCCATGCCGTTTCGGCCGCGCACAATCTGCTTGCGGCGATGATCGACAACCACCTCATGCAGGGCAACGCGCTGGGTCTCGATCCACGCCGTATCCAGTTCCGCCGCGTCATGGACATGAACGATCGGGCGCTGCGCACGACCGTGTGTGGCCTCGGCGGCCCGGCGAACGGCTGGGTGCGTGAGACGGGCTTCGATATCACCGCCGCCTCGGAAGTGATGGCGATTCTCTGCCTCGCATCCGATATCACCGACCTGAAAAAGAGGCTCGGATGCATCCTGGTCGGGTTCACGACGGCGGGCTCTCCGGTGTTTGCCCGCGACCTGCACGCCCAGGGAGCGATGGCGGCCATCCTGCGCGACGCTATCAAGCCGAATCTCGTTCAGACCGCCGAGGGCACGCCCGCGCTCGTCCACGGCGGGCCGTTCGCGAACATCGCCCACGGCTGTAACAGCCTCGCGGCGACGCGGCTCGCCCAGAAACTCGGTGACGTGGTTCTCACCGAAGCGGGCTTCGCCACCGAACTGGGCGCGGAGAAGTTCTTCGATATCAAGTGCCGCACCGCGGGACTGAACCCCCAGGCTGTCGTGATCGTTGCGACCATCCGGGCGCTGAAATACCACGGCGGCGTCGCGAAGGCCGACCTGGCGCGCGAGCACATGGTCGAGCTCAGCCGCGGCTTCGAGAATCTCTCCAAGCACATCGAGAACATACGGATGTTCAACCTGCCGGCC
>MWAR01000124.1 GCA_002068715.1 bacterium ADurb.Bin374 | reverse complement strand
TGAAACCCGCCCCGGAACGAACGATACGGTATATGAGACGCTCTCAATAAGAATTCGCGGCGCGGCCCGAGGCGAGCCGTCGTTTGGTCCCCTTCTTCGCCAGGCCGCCGGCGCCTTGCACGCCTGAGAGATTGCCGTACCAGGTATAGGTCTGCGCGCCGGGGTTCAGACCCGCATACATGTCGGGCCGGCCGTCGCTGTCGGCGTCGACGTAGATCTTGTCGGAAACGCCGTCGTAATTCAGGTCGTATTCCCACTGGTCGATGCGACCGTCGAAGTTGCGGTCATACTGATAATCGTCGATCATGCCGTCGAAGTTCCGGTCGGTCGCCCAGTAGTCACCACGTCCGTCTCCATTGCGGTCGGCGACGATCAGATCGACGCGGCCGTCCGCGTTCCGGTCGTACCGGCCCGTGTTCGAGTTGTACTGGTTGAACCCGAACGCAGCATCGGAACTCGTCGTCTCGTTCGACGAGACTTCGAACCGCGCGTTGTCGGAGACGTTTCTGACATTCTGCGCCGCGAAGGCGGCGCTGGCCAGAACGAGCAGGCCGAAGACGAACATGTGTGTTGAACGCATGACTGCACCTCCATGTAATGAACGCAAGGCAGAAATGTATAAGGATTGTCTGGTTTGGCAAGGAGATTTTTTCATGGTACAGAAAACCGCGCCCGAATCGCTTTCGGACGCGGTTTTTCGAAACGGCCGTCAGGAACGTTTATGGTTGCGGGAAGCCTTGAGCTTGTCCTTGAACAGTGTCCAGAGCCGTTGCACCTTCACGGTGGTCTTCAGCCCCGCCGCCTTGATCCTGAAGAGCGGCCCTTCGAACGTTTTCGCCACGTCCGGCAGGAGATCCGGGATCGGGAGCGACTGGGGGCACTTTTTCAGGCAGGCGCCGCATCGCACGCACTGGGAGGCGAGCGCGGGCTTTCCGAGAGCGCCGCTCATCCGGATCAGGTAGAAACCGGCTGCGCTCCGATCCTGGAACAGGTGAAAATTGTTGTAGGCATCGAAACAGCCTGGAATATCGACGCCGGCGGGGCAGGGGAGGCAATACTGGCAGCCCGTGCAGCCGACTTTCATCAACCTGCGGTAGGCCGCGGCTGCTTCGCCGGCGAGGGAAAGCTCATCGGTGCCCAGGGAGCCCGGCAGAGCCGCTTCCGCGATTCGCACGTTTTCTTCGAGATGCTCCGGGAGGGTCATGCCCGACAGCACGACCGAAACCTCCGGCCGATTCCAGACCCAGCGAAGCGCCCACTCGGCCGGGCTGCGCTTCGTCGTGGCGCGGTTCCAGACCGCCTGGATCTCCGAGGGTGGCGTGCGGGCGAGATTCCCTCCGCGCAGGGGCTCCATGATGACGACGCCGAGCCCTTTGGAAGCGGCATACTCGAGTCCGGCCGTTCCCGCCTGATTCTGCTCGTCGAGAATGTTGTACTGGATCTGGCAGAAATCCCAGTTCCAGGCATCGACGATCGGCGTGAATCCTTCGCGGGAGCCGTGATAGGAAAAGCCCGCGAACCTGATCCGGCCGTCGCGTTTCGCCTTCTCGAGAAAATCGATGACGCCGGCCTCGCGCGCACGGGCCCAGGTGTCGGCATTCAGGCTGTGGACCAGGTAGTAGTCGATGACGTCCGTCTGCAGATTCGCGAGCTGGGAGGCAAAAACGGCCTCCATGTCCCGCGTCGAGCTGGTCTGCCAGTGGGGAAGCTTCGTCGCGATCTTCACTTTCGAGCGCTTGCCGTCCCTCGCGAGCGCGCGTCCGAGAAACGGCTCGCTCGCGCCCATGTGGTAGGGAACCGCGGTGTCGAAATAGGTGATGCCGCGCTCGATCGCCATGTCGACAAGCTCGAGCGCGGCCGGCTCGTCGATGCCACGATTCGCCGTGGGCAGCCGCATACAGCCGAAACCGAGGATCGACAGTGGTTCCTTCGTTTTCGGCATGGTTCTGTAGAGCATGTTCGACCTCCGTAGGTGCGCTCCGGGAACCCTTCAGTGGGACCCGGTGTAATATATATATAATACGATACCATGAAAAACGACCTGGAGCAGAACACCCGGGAGCAGGCTGTTCGTGCGCTGAAACAGGCCGGCTGACACCATGCCGGCTGCCGCCGCGGGGGGCATGAAGGCCGAAGGCCACGCAAGGGCCGAAACGGCTCCGCCGGCGGTGATGACGGCGAGCCGGCTGTATCCGCCTGAAATGAGGGCTTGACAGAGAAAACCGCGGAAGAACGTTTCGTGAATGATGGGAACCGCGATGAAGAACAGGAGAAACGGGAGACTCGCGGTTGCCGGAGAGCCGAAAAACGCCGCGATGACTGTTCCTGAGGCTTCGGCGGCAGCGATGCCTTCCGGCCAGAAGTGCCTGACCCAGATGCCGGCGCCGCCGCCGAGCAGACTGCCGGCAGTGATGCCTGAAAAGGCCGCGGCCAATCCGCATCGGCGCCAGCCTATGGCATACGCGGGCGCGGGGAACCGGTTGCGGGCATGCTCGTGGCAGAAAAAGGCCAGCACGCACGTTCCGATGAGGAGGGAGAACAGCCATGGCCAGAGTCCCTGCACTTCCGGGGGAACGGCGAGGCCGGCGATCGTCAGTATGAATCGCCTGATGCCGAGCAGGATACCGAAGCCCAGGACGGCATCGGCGACGGCGAAGCGTGGCTGCAGGAGGCCGTCCGGATCGAGACGCCGGGCCATCGCGGCGGATGCCTTCAGATGCAGCGACGAGGCCAGCAGGAAAAAGACGGCGAGGTTGAGGAGCGAGTCCGGGGACAGATCCTTGGAGGCGACGAGAAGGCCGACCACGAGTGGTGTGAGCAGTTTCGCCGAGAAGTGCGAGCGCTGCTGCAGTATTTTTCCCTCGTATCGGGCGTATATGGCCGACATCGAGATCGTCACCCAGATCAGCGGCGGGATGACGAAAAACGTCCAGGCGGCGATCCGGATGACCGACGGCAGCGGAATGGAGAGATATATACCGATAGCTATTGCAGAAGGAATGAAACAACAAACGGCGAGCCCGCTCCAAAAAAGAGTTTTGAGGGCAATGACCCGCCCCGGTGAAACCGGCAGGGTTTCGAGCAGGGAAACGGCCATGCCTTCGCTTCCGATCGAGTTGAGAGGGCCGAACATCGAAAAATACATCAGGGCCGCGGCGATGATGTTGAGGCCATGCGCTTCGGGATTCGTCGAAAGCACGTTCCTGAACGCCCACAACTGCAAGAAGATGATCGAGATCGGCAGCAGCAGCGAATTCGTCAGGATGTTCCAGTCGCTCCGGAGCAGGACCGCCTCCTTCCGCAGGAGTCCCGAGAGGAGGTGGCGTGAGGTGCTGATGATGCGGCGGCGGCCCGGATGGACCCAGGTGAGCCAGTTCAGCCGGACGGCGAGATGGAACAGACCGGCGCCCGCGGCCATGGCGATGATCCACAGAAACTGGAATGCCGGGAACGAGGGGCTGGCGAAACCGTCGAGGAGCGAGTCGGTCAGCCAGCGGAATGGCGCGATGATCGTGCCGGCGATGTCGCTCCAGGACTCCATCGCGGCGATAAACGCCGTCGCCGATTCGACCGGCGCGGAGGAAACGATGAGGAACGGAACCAGGCCGATGAAAGCGCACAGGTATCCAAGCAGCGAGAACATGTTCTGGATCGCCGCCGGACGGAAGAACCGCTGCATCGCGGCCCCGATCAGCGTGACGGCGAGGCCGGAGA
>MWAR01000123.1 GCA_002068715.1 bacterium ADurb.Bin374 | reverse complement strand
CCCCGTGGCCGGATACGTCTCCAAGCATGAAGACGATGCTTCCGTCAGCGCACACCCGGGCATCATGATAATCGCCGCCGACCTCGCTCGACATCTCGCTGACGCCCTGATACGCCCACGCTGCCGTCGCCACCACGCCCGACGGCAGCAGCTTCTGCTGGACGATCTTCGCGACCTCCAGCTCCTCCATGCCGGCGAGGGTGTCGTTGAACGTGTCGGCAAGCCGCTCGAGCTCATCGCCGGTCGCGATCGCGATACGGTGTTCGAGCCGTCTGGCCTCCATCGCATCGACGCCCGCCATCAGCGCCGAAACCGGGCGGATGATCCCCTGCCAGACCCGGAGACAGAGCACGACGAGAATGAGACTCATGCAGGCCGCAACGGCGGCAAGCTGGCCAGAGAGCATCCGCACCCGCTCCTCGACGAGGTCCCAGGGGAGAATCCCGACCAGGTAATAACCCCAGGCCTGCCGGCAGTTGAGAGCGGCCAGAATCACGCGTTTTCCCTCGAATCTTACGACGTCACTGAGAAGCACATCCGGCGGATCGAGTCGTCCGAACAGCCGCGAGAACTTCCGATCGTCGTCCAGGCCGGGATGTCCAAGGGTGCACGGCAGGTTCGAAACGACGAACAGCCGCATTCCGTCACCGGAAGCGGGCATCCCCGCCGCGATCTCCTCGAAAAACCGTGCGGTCAGGCTGTATGAGTAGTGATACGCTCCGATGCCAGCCACGGCGGCCCCGGTCAGGTTCCGGATGACGTCCATGTAGATCGCCGCCGCGCCTATCTCGTTGGAGCTGATCGTGAAATTGCCCATATTGCGCAGCATCGCCGAAACGATGTCGTCTCCGAACGTCGAGTCCGCCATGCCGCTCGTCACGAGAAGCGTCGTATCCTCCTTCGCGCCGCCCCCAGTTTCAATATTATTCCATATATTATATTGGCCGATCGAGGCGCGCATCAACTGCGTGGCAAGACGGGCGGCCGTGCCTTTGCCGTAGACGTTGTCGCCATAAAACGTGTCTGACGCATATCCACCCTCGGGCATCGCCAGCAGCCAGTCGAACTCGTTCAGAGCCCTGTCCGAATGGCGTGAATACAGGCTCTGAAGGGTTTTCATCATCTTCTGCCTCGGCCATCTGGCCATGCGCCGGAACAGTATCATGATGTCGGAGGTTTCACGCCAGCTAACCCCGTTCGGCTCGCACAGGAAGATCGTGTCGGCAGTATCCTCCGCCTCCCATTCGAACGTCTCGGCGACCAGTCTGGCCTTCGCCGTCGATGGAGCGAACCTTTTGACGACGAGGCCGAAGCGGTTCGGCACGTCCACGACCGGCGGGCTCGCATCGCGCGCGAGTTCGGCCTCGAACCGCGCTCTCCAGCGCCTATACCTGGTGGCCAGGCGCTCGATGAGGGCGGGAAACTTCCGGTCGATCCGTACCAGCCGCTGCTCCAGTTCCTGCCGAAGGGAAGCAGCAACGGCCTGGGTGCGACTCTCGGCGAAATGTCGCCAGAAGACAAGCGACAGAACGAAGGGGAGCCCCCCCGCGACGCCGACGGCGACGAGCAGCAACCTCGACAGCGAGGGCGAGCCGCCGGCTCCGAACAGGATCCACCTGACGCAGGGCAGCAGCCAGAGCATCAGCAGGATCCAGGATACGGGCGGCAGGCGGGGCTGTTCGACGGGAACGGCGAGCAGAAGCAGAGTTTGTTCTCGATACGAAGCAACGACGACGTCCTCTGTTCCGATGCGGAACGTATCATCTCCGCGAGAAAAGAAGTCCCGCTCGAACGCCCTCACCACAGGCTCCGGAAGGCCTCGCGGGAGGCGGCTCGCCTCGGGCTTCATGCGGTCGAGCCAGCCGATCTTCACGCCCTCGCGATGCAGGTCGGCTGCACTCCACTCGAGAACGGTTGCGTTCCCTATCGGCTTCTTGTCGAGAAGTACCAGAAACCCGCCGACCTCGTCGTGACGGACGCCGTCGCGCCAGGACCAGTATCCCCAGGATCCTCCCCGCCGGTTGTAGATCCTCAAGAACTGGTTCCGCCGGTCGACGAGGTTGAACCAGTAGGCGTCATCGAGCATCTCCGACACTCCGTGAAACTGCGACCGGTCGAGGCCGAATCGCTCGTGCCAGGGTTTGCGGAGGGTTTCGAACATGCGCTCCATCTGCGCCGGATCGGATGCCACACCGCCTGCAAACCGTCCCCGGCCGTCGAACAGCCAGAGTTTTCCGTTCGTCACGGCCAGCCTCGAAACCAGCCGGCGGATATCGCGCCGGTGAAGAGCCGCCCCGGCTCTTTCGCCGATCAGGCGATTCGTGAGATCGTTGCAGAGTCGTTCGAAGTATTTTTCGTCGTTAGACAAGGTCGAAACACGCTTCAGAACTGCGTGTGCGCGGATTACCCGGCGCGTCTGCACGCCGTCGGCGCTGCGAATGCCGACGACATACGACACAGCGAGATGAAGCACCAGCAGAAGCAACGGCCAGACTCTTCTCATGCGGCGCCCCTCCGATCGGCTTCAGGGCATGGGCGCGACAGGACGAGCACGGTCTGATCATCGGCGGGGATCGGCGCTCCCGACCATTCCGACACCGTTTCGAGCAGCTTCGCCACAATGTCGGCGGGAGGCAGTCCACGGAGCCGTGTGACGGCGGCGCACAGTCGGTCGTATCCGAACGGCTCGCCTCCGCAGCCCGCGGCTTCGGGCAGTCCGTCGGAATACAGCACAAGACAGCTTCCGGCCGGCATCTCCACCCGCACCTCCTCGAATGTTGCGGAGTGCCGGGAGCCGAGCGGGTATCCCGGTCTGCCGACGAACTCGGTGGAGCCGTCCGGCAGCGCGAGAATGCCGAAGGGGTGGCCGGCGGAGGCGGCGCGAACCACTCCCGACTCGGGATCGAAGATGCCCAGCCAGAGTGACATAGGCCGGAAACTGCCCGCCTGCTCGCCAAACGCGCCGTGAAGATTGGTCAAAGCGTCCGCCGGCCCGCATCGACGCCTCACCTGCATCCCCAGCTCGACCTTTGCCGCGGCGGTGACGAGGGCGGCGGGAATGCCGTGGCCTGCGACGTCGCCGACGGCCAGCATGATGCCGCCATCCGGCAGCACCGCCCAGTCGTGATAATCGCCGCCCAGATCGGCAGCCGAGATGCACCGGCCGGAAACCGCCCATCCGGGGCCCGCGATCTCCTCCTCCGGCCAGAGCTGTTCCTGAACGGAGCGGGCGATCTGCAGGTCCCGCAGGTCTTCAGACACGAGGTTGACCCGCTCGCCGAGGCGATCGAGCTCAAAGACGCCGCCGAGAGGAACGCGGGCCTTGAAGGTGCGGCTGCGGATGTCGTCGAGGGCGTTCTCGAGGTGCCTCATCGGCCGCAGCAGGCGGGTAGCGACGGCGACAGTGACGCCGACGACCAGGGCCAGAATCGCCAGGGAAAGGGCTCCCATGCGCCTGTCGAGCGCGACGGTCCACTCCCGGATGCGGCTCATCGGCTGGGCGATCATCAACACGTATCCGTCGAGTCGCGTCCCGGGAACAGCCGTGAGCAGGTAGTCCTGCCCGTGGATGCAGGTGAAACCATGAATCGGCAGCCGTTCACCGGCGACCCGGTCGCGCCAGCGCCGAAGTTCTAGGTTCTCGCCGGTCGAGCGTTTCGGATAGGCCGTCCATGCCGGATCGGGCGGGATCGGTACGGCGGCGAACCGCGGCCCCTCCTTCGCCCACGGCCATCGGTCGGCGACACGGGCGAGATAGGATCGCTGGGCCCGGCACGAATCGTGGGTCGCGAGCAGGATGGCGCCGGCTGAACGCGAGGTGCCGCCGGCCACCCCCGCATACACGATCATGCCTTGGTTCATCAGCTTCTGAAACTGAATCTGCCTGCCCGCCCGGATGCCGTAATAGAGAGTATTCGCTATAATATCCGTGATCAGCTTCTCGTCCTGGCGTTTCCCGGACAGCGTCTTTGCCTTGTTTTGAAATTCGAGCATCAGGGAGCGGCCGACGTCGTTCAGGAACGACCTGCTTTCTCCAGCCTTGCGGGGGTCGTCGATCCCACTGGAGAAATACCTGACGCGTTGTTCGGCGTCGACGACAATGATACCGTTCAATATAGATTTTACTTTCGCGACCATCGGCTCGATGTGCCTGACCACGACATCGGCCGCCGTATCCCGGCCGGCCGCGCCGGCTTTTTCCAGCGCCGCCTCGTATTCCCGCAGGGCCGGGAAGAGCTCCGAAAGAAAATCATCGTCGATCCGCGCGAGAAGCCGTAGATGACGCTGTTTGAACTCATCGACGAGAATGCGCTCGCGGTCGGTGCGATCGAACAGGGCGGTCAGCATCAACCCGGCGAGCAACAGCCCGCCGCCACTCGCGAGCAGGATCGTCAGTTTTCCGCGCAAGCCGATACGGACCGAGACGGCCGGACCGAACAGGACGATGGCCAGAGCAAGAATGCCACAGACCGACGAGAGAACGTAGGCTGGCATCGCCGATTCCCGCCCGGCCTGCCGTGAGTCGCGCGGAATCGCGAACAGGCGCTCACCCCGGCTTCCGTCGACGAGCAGGACGGGCTTTCCCTGCCATTCGAACTCGCCGACATCCGGCGGGATCGATGCGATCGTCCCCCCGAGGCCGTCCGGCCAGGAAAGGTCGGCCGGTCTGACCCGGCCGTGCTCGAACGGATGCAGCCAGCCGACGGTCATGCTTCCGTCGATAAGCCGGCGCACCTCCCGGACGGCCCGATCCATCAGCAGGTCGGGATCGATCTTTCCCCGGTGGACGAACGCGACGAGATGGGCCAACGGCTTTCCGGCCCGGGTCCGGACGGTCCACCAGCCACCCCAGGAACGAATGAAAGCATTCTCGAGTTTCACCAGCGAGCCTGGCGCTTCGGCCATCAGACGCGCAGCTTCGGGATCCCCCCCGAACGCGGCGAGCAGTTTCGGCTGAGGGTCTTCCCCGCGGGCGCACAGGGCCCGCATGAACCGTTCCGAAGCTCTTCTCGGCGGGGCGGACAAACCCGGCAGAGGGACAATGCGAAGATCGGCATCGAACAGGGTCAACTCGAGCGCGCCCTGCTCCCGTTTCACGAGTGCGGCGGCCCGGCGGGCAAGCGCATGAGGCTTCAACGGCGTGCGCGCGAGCTGCGACATCAGCTCGTCGTAGCGCTTTTCGGGGTTGCCGAGCACCGTGAGGCGAGTAAGAACGTCGCGCCTGTTCAGGAGATCGGCTTCCGCCGCGCTCCGCATGGCGTCTTCGCTTCGCAGATCGAGCAGGCGGAGGCCTGCATACCAGGGAATGCCGATGAACACCAGCACGACAAGCAAAAAGCCGGAGCGCAGGGAGCCCAGTCCCATGCCTTCCGGCCGTCCGCTCTTTGCCGCATCCGCCATGAAAAGCGAGATTCAGCTCAGAATCGGCGTTTGCGGAAGAGGTAGTGCGCGACGCCCCACTCTTCCCCGCCCCAGCAGCCGAACATCTCGGCGATGGAAAGGAAGAAGGCGCGCCAGCGGTGGAACCAGAGGATTCCCCGGGTCTTGCCGTAGATGTCCTCGAGGATCGGCAGGAGGTCGGCGCGGGAGGCGTCGAGACGTTGCAGCCAGTGCTCAGCGGTCATCGAGTAATGCAGGCCGCTGAGTCGCCAGTGGTCGACGATCGCCATCTCGTCCTGGAAATGCAACAGCAGGTCGTCGGAGGGCATCAGACCGCCCGTGAAGAACCGCTTGCCCATCCAATCGTCGTCGCTGATCGATTCGTAGACGTAGGCGAGTTCACGGTGCATGAACATGTGGGCGAAGAACAGGCCGCCGTCCTCGAGCCAGCCGGCGATGCGTCGCATCAGTTTCTGGTAGTTGCGACACCGTTCGAGTGTTTCGATCGCTATAATACGATCGTACTTTTTTGCCGCGAAGAATTGGGCCAGATCCGAGACGACGACCTCGACGTTTTTCAGGTCACGCTGGCGAGCAAGCCGGGTCACATACTGGCACTGGACGACAGACCGGGTGATCGCCGTGATGCTCGACTCGGGAAACCGCTCCGCCATCCACAGCGTCAGGTCGCCCCACCCGCACGATAGATCGAGGATCTTCAGCCCGTTCTCGAGCCGCGCGCGCTCGGCCGTCAGCCGCAGCATCGACTCTTCGGCATCTTCGAGGCTTTCCGACCCGAACGGGTAGTAGCAGCAGGTGTATCTGAGACGAGGCCCCAGCACACGGCTGAAGAACTCCTTCGGAACCTCGTAATGATTGCGCGCGCCCTGTTCCTCGCTGACGGTGATCGGGCTGAGCCTGAGCCGCGCCAGAAGTGTCCGGAACGCGTCTCCGCGGGATTCCAGGTCGCCCCGGTGCTCGGAATACAACCTGGCCCAGTTGAGGGCCCGCAGCCCGAGCCGGATGAGGAAATCCGGCATGAAGCCGGTCTCGACGAGTCGCATCGCGATGCGTGATAACAGTCTCATGGTCCGTATGCTCCTCAGGTCGCCGCCACCGCGGCGAAGTTCGACAAACCGTTCTGTTCAGGTCTCTTGACTTCTCCGAGTATACGTCTTCCCGCCCCGAATTCCAACAGTTCCAGAGCGAGCGCATGAGGGTGAAACAACACGAGACAAAAACATGCGCTCGCACCCCGTTTCTTCCCAGTTCCGTTGGCATTTCCAAGAGGGGGAGAGATAATCCTTTCCATGAAATGACCCTCGTTAAATGAGGCGTCTGCGCGTGACACAGGCTACTGTTTTGAAATATCGGGAGATGCCAAAGGTTAGACTAGGCAAGGTCGGAACAAGGCTTTGCCCAAAGTGGCTAGAGGCGAACCTCTTACGCTGCGCAGTGCTGAAGCTCAACAAGTGGGGGTAAACAGTTCCTATACTGTTCGTTTGGTATATCATTCATCATAGAATGCCAAGTTCCCCGCGACGTCGGGGGGCTTTTTGCTTGCCGTGGCGCGCAATGCGTAAATTTCAGACACGGTGGACGGAAGGTGGTGATC
>MWAR01000122.1 GCA_002068715.1 bacterium ADurb.Bin374 | reverse complement strand
CGAGATCCTCGATGTCAGGAGCGAGCGTCTGGCCGGCCACGAGATCGAGACCGGCAGCGAAACGCGACTGGTCTGTCGTTTCACCTCGCGCATCAAGGGCCAGATTTCCATCGAACTCACGTCGGAAACCCGGATGACGGACGTCGCCCAGCTCCTCTCGCTTCCCGTCACGAAGGTGCTCGACGCCGAGCGCGACCAGGGGTACATCGGTATCGAAGCCCGCACCTCGATCGAGATCCGCAAGACCGACTCGCTTGCCGAGCTGCCCAAAGTGACCTGCGTCGATGTCACCGACCTGCCTGCCGAGCTGTCCGGGCTGGCCAACCGACCGATCCTGCTCGCGTTCCGATATCTCGAACCACCGGTGGAACCGCCGCTGCAGCTCGACGTCGTTCGTCACGCCGACGTGCCGGTTCTGAACGCGGTCATCGACACGCTTGACGGCACGACGGTCTTCACGAGCGACGGCTCCTCCGTCACCTGTCTCGACATGCGTCTCAAAAACAACGGCGAGCAGTATCTATCGGCCCGCATCACGAGCGGGTCGGAGATCCTTTCCACAGCCCTGGAGGGCGCCCCCGTCACCGCGTCGACACGCGGTTCGGACACCTGCCTGATCCCGATCGGGACGGCACGTACGGCGTCGTCGGGCAAGAACGGCTTCACGGTCAGGCTGGTCTACAAGTCGCCCGCGCCCGTCAGCGGCCCTTTCTACAGGCAGACGTCGCTGCTGCCGACGCTGGACCTCGACGTCATGAACCTCTCCTGGCGGGTGTATGCCCCGGACCGATACGACCTGATCGCCAGGCCCTCGAACCTGTCGTCCGCCGACCGCCCGATCCGGATCGCCCCGTTCGGAGCCATCTCGGCCTTCTTTTCGGGCATCGCCTCATCCGAGGGGCTCATCTTCATCGTCGTCGTCCTCGTCATCATCCTTATCTGGAACCGCATCAAACGCAGCGACGGTTTTTCCTGGAAAAGCGTCTTCGAGCTCTTCGTCGTCCTCTGTGTCATCCTCCTTCTTGTCAGCGTTTCAGGCCCGATGATCGGCAGCATCACCGATCAGAGCTACACCTCTATGCAGAAAGCCAGAATGTTTTCGCAGATCAATGAAGTGATTCCGTCCGAGGTTCCTCCGGGTGAAGAGGAAATGCAGGAAGAGGCAAAAGACATCGAGTATGCCGCCCCTCACAAAGAAATGAGATCGGAGATGGCCGACAAGGGCCTCGAGCGCAAAGACGGTTCAATGGAGGCGCTCGGAGGGCAAGGCATCATGATGAAACGTGACGCCAAGCCCAGACCCGCGCGCCGCGCGCCAGGCCGCGACATCGGCGCCCTTCCCGTCGACATGAAGATTCCCACGGGTGGAAAGTCCGTGGTCGTCTTCAGAAACCATCTGCCGGCCGGCCAGACGGCGATGTTCACGGGCATCATTTTCTGGGAACCCATACGAACCGGCCTCAAAGCGATCATGTTTCTCGCCGGCCTGCTGTTCGCCCTTCCCATCTGGTTGTCGGCACAACGGCGCAGCCCCGCTCTCGCCGGACTGTTCGCCATCACGCTCATCATCGCGATCGCCGTCGTGGAACACCTGATGCCGAACATCCAGATCGCGGCATGGGCGGCGTTCTTTCTCGTCTTCGCCCTTCTGCTGGTCGCGCGAAAGGTGTTTGCCATCCGCTCCGAAGGCACGACAGGAAGCTCCGCGGTCACGGGCATCGTCATCCTTTTCCTCCTCTCCGGGCTCGCGCCGGCGACATCGGCCGAACCCTCGGCGGCGGACCCCCGCGTCGAACGGATGCTGGATCTGTATGTCCCCTACTCCCAGCTTGGCGACCGTCTGCCGCGTGACAGCGGCTTCGTTGCCCTTTCCCTCGACGAGTACACCTATCTCCGCGACCTCGGTGTTTCCGACCCCGATCCCTCACGGTGGTATCCGCCGCTGGGCGTGACCTACGTGAATGCGTCGTATACGGCGCGAGTGACGAAGGACCGTGTCGATATCTCGCTGAAATTCGAAGCCATGCTGTTCGGAAAAGGCTTCAAACAGATCGAGTTCCCGACGGAGGGGGTGGGCGTGAAATCCATCACGATCAACGGAGTTCCGGCCCTCCTGGCACCCGAAACCCAGCGGATCGGCCCCCAGCGCACGGACCTCATCCCCCGCCAGCAGCTCCAGAACGACATCGCGATGGCCCAAAGCGCGGTCCAGCAAGCGTTGACGCAGACGGTCCAGAATGTCTCCCCGCTCGCGTTCCGCGACAAGCGGCCGGTCATTCTGACGGATCGGGAAGGCCCGGTCCTGATCGAAGCCGAACTGGTCAAGGATCTGACGTCCAAAACCCGTATGAACGCACCGGTTGACGGTTTTCAGCTGCCGGTGCCCGCCTACGGACCGGCCATCATGAACCTCGTCATTGACCGCCCGAACCAGGCCGTCGAAATCAGACCCGGCGTCATCACCCGAATCGCCGATACCGGTGGTTCGACCTTTGTGACAGCCGTCCTTCAGCCTGCTCCGGTGATCTCCGCCGAGTGGCGCGACAAGGCGGCGGTACCGGACCAGCAGCAGAAATCTCCGTCGGAATCGGTTCCCGTCATTCCCGGCATTGCGCGTGTCGCCGTCGATCACGAGATTCTCTTCTCGGTGTCGGAAGGCGTCATCGCGGCGAACGACCTGGTCCGCCTTCAGATCGACCAGAACCCGGCCGGCGAATTTCTCTTCGAGATCCCTGCAGGAGCCGACGTGATCGAGGTGAACGGGGCCGACATCGCAAGCTGGATCTGCTACCCGGCGACCGACGGGAAGCAGGAGCTCCACGTCCGGCTCAACGCCCGGCGGATGAACCAGGTCGAGCTGAGAATCACGATGGAACGCCAGACGCCGGCGATCAACGGCGCGTTCCCGCTCGATCTTCCCAGACTTCGAAGCGCGGGCGCCCGCTCGCGGATCGATCGCCAGAACGGGTATTTCGGCGTCGAGGTTCGCGAAGGCCTCGAGGTCAGCGTCGAGCACTCCCCCGAAGCCACCGGAATCGACGCATCCGAGCTACCCGCCTCCATGACCGGAAGCGCGCGCGGCTTCTTGGCCCAGGCGTTCAAGTATCAGAAAGACGCGACCGCCTCGATGAGCGTGACGAAGCACCGCAATCTCGAGGTCAGCACGGCCCAGATCGACGCCGCCGTCGCAAAAACCGTCATGAACCCAGACGGCGAGGCCCTGACGCGCCTCGACCTGGTCGTGCGCAACAACAACAACCAGTTCCTCGTCCTCCGATCGATGCCAGAGCGGCTGAAGATCCTGGCCCTGGAAGTGAACGGCGAGGCGATGAAGCCCGGCCGCAGCAAGGACGGCGAGATCTACGTTCCCCTGATCCGCTCCCCGCGGTCCGGCAAGACATATACCCCGTTCGGCGTGACGGTCTTCTTCGCGGAGGACGTCGGCAACCTGAGGCACAAAGGGCGTTTCGAACTGCATCTGCCGATGATGTCTCTCGACGTCAGCCAGATGAACTGGAAGCTCGATCTTCCGGAAGGCTTCTTCATGGCCCGTCTCGGCGGCGAGTTCCAGCACGGCTGGGAATCGATGCCGGAATTCCCCGGCCAGGTGTATTCGGGCGCGATCGGCGGAAAAATGGCATCCAACGTGATGTCGCAGTTGATGCCGCGGGGCATGTCCGCCGGAAACGTTCCGGCTCCGCGCAGCTCCGCAGGCCTGCTGCCGGTGATTCCGGCGCTTCCCGAAGGTTCGGATTCCCTGCTGTTCCACCGGAAACTCATCACGACGGGAAGCCGCGCACCAAGACTCGTGATCTTCCATGCCCGGAAACCGATGGTCGAAGCCGTTCTTCTCGTGAGCGTGCTGTTCGTCGGGCTCATCGTCAGCTCGACCATCTTCGGTTTCACCGGCG
>MWAR01000121.1 GCA_002068715.1 bacterium ADurb.Bin374 | reverse complement strand
TGGCGGGCGACCTCGAGGTCGTATTCGGCGCGGCGGATCAGCATGTCGCGGTTTTCTTGCTGGAGATGCTGGATGGCGAGGGTTTTGACACGTAAAAGGTGCGTCATCGCTTCTTCCGATGTTATCCAGAGAGGCGTTTCCGGCGGAGCCGAACGGGGATACACACGCCTTATCATGTCGCGAAGCTCTTTTTGAGCCTGGACGAACTTGGTCTTGTACTGAACGTAGCCATCCTTGTTCTTCAGCCGGAAGTAGCATTCCGACATGCTGTCATACAGTTTCATGCGGTTCTGGAGGTCTTTTTCCGGAAGGTCCGACAGGATCTCGTTGAACTTGGAAAGGGCCTGGTCGAATTTGCCGGCGGCATACAGCGCATTCCCCATCGCGATTTCCGGGTGGTTGATCGCCGCCAGCCGTTTCGCTTCCTCGTAGGCCTCGTCACGGAGGGGGGCATCACCCTTTGGAAGCTTTCGTTTCGAAAGCGAGAGGGCCATCCCCTGATCGAAGGCCGCCATCGCGCCTTCGACACGATCCGTGTCCATGTGATGTTCGGCGAGAGCCATCTGGTGCGAAATCCCCGACGTCGAGCGATACGGGGTTTCCACCGTCCCTTTCGGGGACTTTTTGTATGTCGCGTAATCGACGTAAATCCGGTCGTGCGAGAAACGCTTGATGTTCGATTTGAAAATGGTGCTCAGAAAGTTGTAAATCAGTACAAGCAGAACGATCGTCACGACGACGACGGGCCAGCGTTTCGGTTCCATGGTTCAGAACCTGCCGTCCGCGTCCGTGCTGCAGAAGGTGCCGGGGTTCATTCCTTCGGCAAGCTTGACGCGGCTGTACAGTTTGGCGACGATGTCCAGTTCCTCGTCGCGCCGGTCGGAATGACGTTCGTCGATCCTGCTGTGGACCCTGAGGGTGATGAACGCCGTCGCCGACGCATTCGCCGCGTTCGCCGTATCGACGGGAACGATCTTCACGTAGTCCTCGCCGGAAGTCGCGGTCGGATTGAACTCCTGCGCATAGGGCTTGAAAATGAAGTCGGCGATATTCTCGAGAACGACTTTTTCCTTCGCTTCGTTCTCGGTGCCGGAATACTGCGAGGCCGGTCCTTCGGTGAAGGTCGGGGGCGTTTCCTGGAACCTGAGCTTGCCGGGGGTCTGTGTGCGCTTGACCTTGCCGTCGGTGCTCCAGACATACTCGACCTTCAACACGTCGATCTGCTGACGTGACGGGGGAATCGCGGCGCCGGTGCTGCCGTCGTAGTAGATGTCGTCGAGTGAGGTCCTTGTATATTGAAAACAATACATTCCAAGCTTCTTCTCGGTCGGGGTGACGGCGTAGAACCGGTAGCAGGCGGCGACGTCTCGGCTGATCTGGTCGAAGAACCAGCGAGCCTCCGACTGCATCTGGCTCATCGAGACGTTATACCGCATCGTTTCCCGGCCGCCGAAATAGATCTTCCACGCGTAGCCCATCAGGAACGTGACGATGACGACCGTCACCATCATCTCCATGAGGGTGAAACCCCGGCGTCGCTTCATCGTCTCAGTTTTCGGCATAATTCACCACCACGGTGCCGAAGCCGAGGCTGAAGGTGCGGTCGGGTTCGCGCCACCGGACTTCCATCTCGATGCGGTATTTCGTCGGGTTGGTCTCGTCGTCGGCATTTGCGACGACTTTCGTCTCGAAGCGCTCGTAGTATGTCGGCCAGGCGATCGATGTGTCATCGGATTCGACCATCTTGCCCTTGACCTGCTTCCAGTCGTGGAACAGGCCGAACGTCGGGTCGTCGAGCTCTCGTTTGACGCCGGCGAAGCCGAGACTACGGACTTCATCGATGATCGTCCGCCCGAGACTCTGGGCGATCATAAGGTTCTTCGCCTGGGCCGCCGTCTTGTGACTGCTCTGGAACAGCACGATCAGGGGCAGCATGCCGAACGAGAAGATGAGGATCGTCATCAGCAGCTCCGGCGTGGAAAACGCCGACCGGGGTCTGAAACGCAAAAAGCCGGGAAAACGCCCGGAAGAAGCATGGATCACTGGGTGACTCCGGAAAAATGCATGTGCTGGATCCGCGGGCTCATGACGACGACATGGGCCGCGATCTCGTGGGCTTCGGTGTTCGGTTTCGATGTCTCGTTGTCGCGCTCCTGGTCCTCCAGGAACTGGTTGATCGTCCAGACCTTGTCCGCGGTCTTCGTGAAATATAATGGATTGTTTACATCGTGGAAGACCCACAGGTCGCCGTCGATGCGGGACTTCTTCATGAAGAAGTTCACGTAGTTGCCGATGATCGAGTTCACCTTGTCCCGCAGGTCGGGCAGCTTGAGCGTCGTGCCCCACTGTGCCGGGATGTCCTCCGGGTTCATGCCGCAGTCCCGGAAGTCCTGTTCGGTCATGAGCCCGTCGGTGGTGCGTATGCCGGCGAGCGAAAACACCGACGCTTCGATCTTCTTCCCCTTGCCCTCGATGATCAGCTGGCACTGGTTCAGATCGGGCAGCGTGCCGTTGCTGTTGAACGGGTAGTAGACGATCGTCAGGTGGCTGTCGCTGCGCGTTCCGTCGTTGGCGCGGGCGGCGATGATGTTGCCGCGGATCACCGCCGGCTTGTAATTGTCGCCGACGAAGATCATGCCTTTTCCCTTGTAGACGACGGGGCCGAACGTCTCGAACGTGTCGAGCCAGTAGAGCCCGTCGAGAATCCAGAAGCCGTCCTTGTCTTTCGGGATCTCCGCCGTGCTTTTCAGCTTGTGTGTCGCTGCCTTGAAGAAATACTTGAAATTGGTGGGATAGAAGTTACGCAGGTCGGAATCGTTCATGGCCGTCGGGGATTTCGGATCCTGCGGCTTGATGACAAGGCCGACGAGGGAACTGCCGGCATGCCAGAGCAGCTTCGCCGGCGTGGTGATGTTTCGCCAGGCGCCCACGGCGAGATCCTTGACGCCGCTCCAGAGCGCGTCGAACAGACCTTCCGCGTCGCGAAAATTGCCGTAGTTGAGGCTGAACTCGGGCATCTCGAGGCGCGGGTAGTTGTTCGTGGTGTCGAGAATGCGGATGCCGGCGGCGTTCCGGATGATGAAATGCCGGACTTCGGCATAGATCTTCGTCTGCTCGTCGACATCGGCGTCGGTGAACAGATTGCGGTGTTCGATGCGCAGATCGGGGTCGGGGTCGGGCCAGGTGTCCTCGATCTGGTTCGGGGCGAACGCGGCTTTGCGGCGCTGCGGAACGTATTTCCAGGGGAAGCGGCAGAACGGGCCCGCCGGGAAGAACACCTGCTTTTTGCGCGTGCCCCGGATGTACTCCTTCTGGAGTTCGCTGATGCCGGTCGTGAGAAACTTTCCCAGGTCGGACCAGGTCGTTTTTTCACGTTGCGGCAGGTAGCCTTTCTTGTATGTGTTGTATTCGAACATCTGCTTCTCGCTGCCGGACATCGTCTCGAGATCTTTCTTCGTGTTGTCGAGATTGTTCCACCAGGCGTAGTCTCGGCCTTCCCAGAGGGAGCGGGCGGGGTAGGAAAGATACGATAGACCATTATATGTATCCGAATACTGGAACGCGAGGTTGAAACCGGGCTTGCCGTCAGTGCTCGTCTGCATGAACGCGCCATACATCTCGGCTTTGTCGGTCGAGGCCGGGTTCGTGTCGGGATTCTCGAGCCCGATCACGGCGGGGCCGTGCATGTAGACGCGCGACTGGTACGGGTGATTCCAGAGCACGAGCCGGCCGTTTCCGCGCGAGAGATCGTTCGTGACCTCGCTCGCATCGCGCGGGTCGACGCCGAGACAACTGTAGAGCGAATAGTTCCGGCCGATGGGGCCGACGTTCACGACCTTCATATCCCGGGTGATCTGGAAGAAGAACCGGCTCTTCTTCAGGCCGCTCGTGACGGCGACGGTGACGTTGAACCCGATGCTCAGGTAGAAATCACCTGACATCGTGTTCAAGAACGACTTGTCGGCGCGGTCTTTCGGGGTGTAAACGCACTCCGGTTTGCTGAGCGGGCGATGATCGATCGGCCTGCAGTCGGTGAGACGGGGCAGGACCTCCTCGATCTCGAAGCCGGCGCGCGTCATGTGGAGCGAGATCAGCGCGTTCGTTTGCGTGACGTAGTTCTTGAACGATGGCAGGATGTCTTTCAGATCCGGGTTCTTGCCCGTTTCGCCGCCGCCGCCTGGATACTGGGATAGGGCTAGCTGGCGGAGCAGGGGCCCCTTCTTGCCGTCCGCAGTGCCGTCCTTGAACAGTTTGTATAGCTGTACGAACGCTTCGTCTGCTGCCGATTCGGCCAGTTGCTGGGCCATCGTGGCGTAGACCGAGAACGCCGCCTGCGTGTATTCCGTGCTGGTGGTCTGCTTCAGGAACATGCCCATGAACGCGAGGAGGCCGAGGATCAGGACGGCGATGATGTAGGCGAACCCACGTCGGTTCATGATCTCCTCCTTCCTCACGGCCCGGAACGGGCTTGTTCTCAAGACTCGTATTCTTTCCAGTCTATCAGACGCCGGGAAAAGCGTCCACTATTCCTCTTTCTCGCCGAACACCTCGGCGGTGAAACGCCACAGCTTCGCGTCGGCGGCGAGGCTCTTTCCGTCGGGACCGAGATGGCTTCCCGGCGGCAGGCCGGCCTTGAGACAGAGATGGTTCAGAAAGGTGTCGCGGTCCCAGCCGTATTCCGTCGGCACTTGCGGCAGCAGCAGGCCGGAGCCAGGATACTTGCGGAGCAGAAGGCCGTCGCGGCCGACCTGGATCTCGTCGAGACGCGTAACGGGAATCATCGGCGAGAGGACGGATATCTCGATGTCGATCTTCGCCAGTTCATCCGCTTCGACGGCGGGGAACCGCGGGTCTTCGGTCGCCGCGGCGATCGCCATGTCCTGAATACCCTGCGAAAGCGGGGCGCGCCCCTCGATCAGGCCGATACAGCCCCGCAGTTCGCCATCGATTTTAAGTGTGACGAAGACACCGCATTTTTCAGCGAATCTCGGATCCTTGAGGGTGAGGGCCGGGCGCCCTTTCCCATTCAGGACTGATTCGAGCGTCGTTCTCACCGCTTCGAGAGCTTCCTTGTGAAATTCGGTCATCTGATCCTCCGGTTTGCTTCTGGTCTGGGAATCCGTTTTCGTTGTTTCTGCCTGCGTCTTTGCCGGTGGAAGCCCCGGTGCTTCGAACACGACGGCGGCATAGCCCACTACTTTTTCCGAGCCTGCTTCCCCGCTGGAATCGGTTCTCTCGATGACGCGGACCGTCGCGGATGCTTCTTTCATCACCGTGAGAAGAGCCGTGACGCCGTTCAGACCGCACAGTTCCGTCGCGCCAGCCTCGCAGGCCTCCCGCAGCCCGTCGGGGTCGAGAGCCTTCACGGACTCGAGTCCCCGGGCGTCAAGCTTCGCCGCCTCGGTTGCATCGTGATAATGCGACCAGTCGGTCGATGCCACGAGAAGCATACGTCCCGTGCAACCCGAGAGTTTTTTCACCAGCTCGCGGCCGAGAAGAACGCCGTTTCCCGAAGGGCCGCCGATGCTGAGAAACACGGATGGGCGGAGGCCTATCGCTTTGATGAGGAACGGCAGGACGACTTCGATCGAATGCTCCTCGGCATGCTGTTCGGGATCGGCAACACAGACGCCGGCATCGAGAAGTTCCAGGGATGCGCTCGCATCCGCCGGAACGGGACCCAGGGGCGTGTCGAACGCCCCTTCCGGCCATACCGAGATCGTGGGCCGGCCGGACCGGTGATCGAGACCCAGGACATACACCCGGTCGAACCGCTGGCCGGTAATCGCCTTGAATGCCTTCGCCGCCGTCTGGCCGGAATACTGATACCCGGCATGAGGCGTGATCAGCCCGACGAGCCGGGATTCGGTGGCGACTGGAGCGATGTCTCCCGCGTTCCTGAATAAACCGTCGAGAAGGGTTTCGAGCTTCGCCGGATCGCCCGGGTAGAACAGATCCGCCATGGTCGCCGGCCTGACCTGCGCCGAAACCGCGCAGACGCTCACCGCAACCATCCCAGCCGCCAGGAAAACGTCCCGGAACACTCGTGCGATCCTTTTCATATATCTCTCGTTATATAATAATAAATCTACAAGTCGCGTTGGCGGACGCGCCGCCCCGCGCCCCTACGTTCCACCTTCGATCTTCCCGCTCCTGTCTGCCTTCACAGCCTGTTCACGCCAGCGTGTGAAGATAGGCGGGAGTTAGAAGGCCGGATGCGATTTCCTGCACGGCCCCAGCCATGAACAGCACGCCGTTCTTTTCTTGCGATATCGAGAGGTCGCCGCCCGGCATGTGGACCGTCACCGGTGACTGCAGCTTCTTCGCCCTGATCCCGGCCGCCGTGACGGCTGTCGCGCCGGTGCCGCAGGCTTGCGTCATGCCGCATCCCCGTTCCCAGACGTGAACGCGAACTTCGTGAGGCGATAGGACCTGCACGAACTCGACGTTGATGCGCCGGGGATGGTTCGCGTGCGTTTCCAGCCAGGCGCCGGCACGGACCATCTCGTCCTCGTCCCATGGCTCATCGACGAACAGCACCGCATGCGGGTTTCCGACGTTCACATGGATGGGTTCCAGCGTTTCGCCTTCCCAGTCGAGAGGCTTGCGGTCTTTCTCGTTGACCAGCTCGCCTGTCGAAACGAGATCGAAAGAGGCCGGCCCCATTTCGACGCGATACGCGGCCGTGCCGTCTTTTGCGTTCTCGAAGCGGACTTCGCGGATACCGCCGCCGGTTTCGATCAGCACGGGCTCGATGCCGAGACAGTGGGCCTTGAACAGGTGGGCGACGCATCGGATGGCGTTTCCGCACATCTCGGCTTCGGTTCCGTCGGTGTTGAACATCTGCATCCGGCAGTGGTGCTTCGGATCTCGCGGATCCATGATGAAAACGATGCCGTCGGCTCCGATGCCGCGCCGGGGATCACAAAGAAGCTGAAGGGTGCGAGGTTTCTTGAGCCGGGAAAAATCCTGTCCCATCTCGTCGAAGAATGCGAAATGGTTTCCCAGGGCGTGCATTTTGTGAAATGAATACATGAGAACTCCTCTCAGGAATGATTTGTCGCATCAACCGCCATTCGATCTAAGCAAGGGCATCAGTTTCGTCGTCGCAAAAAACACCAGCAGCACCCCGGCCAGAAACAGGAGCGTCTGCTTCAGATCCTCGCGTTTCAACTGGAGATTCTTCCAGTTACCTGCCGTGAACAGCAACCCCATGAACGGGAGAACCGGCAGGCCCACGCCTGCCAGCAGAGCGCTCGACACGGCAATCAGGAACGAAGCGGCCAGGAGCAGGATATTTTTTCGCTCGCCGAGCCCGAACCTCAATGCGGCCTGATAGAAAATGCCAAAAAAGAGAAAATCCGTCAACCCGATCAAAAATGGCATGGCCGGCTTGGGGCCCCCTAGAATAGGGAACCGGAGCAGAAAATAATGGATCTGCTCGCTCCGGATGATCACGGCCGTTGCCCCCGCCGAGACGCTCCAGATGTCGGCGCATGTAGCGATAATGGCGATCGGGATGAGATGCGCCTTTTCGTCGATGCCGCCGCCGATCCAGAGGCCGATTCCTGCGGCAAGCAGCAGCTGCGCCAGTCCCAGAGCGAGAACGCCGGCCGGCGGCTCGGGCCAGATGTCTTCGAGATGTTCCGAGACGGCTTCGTAGAC
>MWAR01000120.1 GCA_002068715.1 bacterium ADurb.Bin374 | reverse complement strand
AACACCGACTGCGTGACCTGCTGGGACCACTCGCCGCTCCTGGCATCGCCCCGCACCCCGACCTGGAAGAGCCTGCAGGCCAACGTCGATTCGCTGCTGACGACAGTCGCAGAAGCAGCCTCCCTTGGTCGGCTCTCGGGCGTCATCGTTTCGGGAATGGGCGAGCCTCTCACCCACCCCCGCGCGATCGAGCTTCTCGCCAGCCTGAAGGAGATGAGGCTCGGCGTGACGCTGATCTCCAATCTTCTCGCCGATGCCGCCGACCGCCTCCCGGCCGACGGAGCAGATACTATTCTTATCGGTATACATTCTGTCGACGAAGCCGGGTATCGCGCTTTTCACCCATCCGCGACCGCGGATTCCTGGACCAGGCTCGAGAGGCGGCTCGCCGCACGGCGCGATGCCGGATGCCGCGATCGACACGTCCAGGTCATCTGTTCCCTGAACGCCGACAGGCTCGGTGACATGATCGATCTCGCCGCCGAATACAACGCCGAGCGTGTGAACTTCAAGCTCGCGAGCCTCGGCAGAGGCACCGAAACCGTTCGCATCACCGACGGACAGCGGCAGCGTCTTCTGGACGCGTGGATTCCCGAAGCTTCCGCACGAGCCGAACGACGCGGCGTCAGGCACAATCTGCCCACGCTCCGGGCTCAGGTGCTCGCGGGTGGAGCGGCGACGGCTCCCATCGCCGAGACCGGATGTCACATGGGCGACCGGTATGCGAGGATCGCCATCGACGGCACCGTCTACTTCTGTTGCAACACCGAAACCACAATCGGCAGGCTTGGCGATGGAACCAGGTTTTCCGACCTCTGGCACGGACAGGTTTGGAACGAGATGCGCGCGAGACTCAGAAGAGGTGAGTATTTTCCGGGATGCGCGCGGTGCGGGAAGTTCGAGCAGAACGCCAAACTGGCCGCAAAACTTCGCCGGTCGGGGAACGCCGCATGAGACAGCCGACAATCGAGTGGCAGGTGCTCGGCTCGTGCAATTATAGCTGTAGCTATTGCATACAGAGTCCGAAACATCGCGTCGGCGTTCCGGATGCGGATGCGATCGATGCTATCCTTCGATTTTGCGCAGGCCTGCCGGTGCGTTACGAGATCAAGATGAGCGGCGGCGAACCGTTCACCCATCCGTTGTTTCTCGACAGGATCATCCCGGGGCTGGTCTCGGAAACACCTCATCTGCTCTCGGTCCTCACGAACCTGTCGGCGGAGAAAGCCGACCTGAAACGGTTCGCCGAACGTGCCGCCGGCCGGATCGGGATTGTCTCGGCATCGATGCACCTCGAACGCGTCGTTTCAGAAGCCTTCATCGACCGGGCCCTCCATCTCAGGAGTCTTCTCGGCCCCGACGCCCGGCTCGTCGTAAACTCGGTGCTGGTTCCCGGCCGGCTAGAAACGGTCGCGCGCGCCGCGGAGATGGTGAAGGCAGCGGGACTGCGGTTCTTCCCGCAGATCATGAAGACAAAACACGGGCTCGCAGCCTATGCGGAAGAGGAGAAAACCCTGCTGGGAGAACTTCTCGGACATGCGCCCACGCCGCGCGATGCGAACCTCGCGCCGAGTTACCGAGGCCGCCGTTGTCATGCGGGCATCGAGTATTTCGTCGTCACCCAGACCGGTGATGTCTGGAGCTGCAGAACCGCGCGGCGCAACAAGACGGGGCACCTCGGCAACGCCGTTGCAGGCGATTTCCGGCCGTTATCCGAACCCCGCATCTGTCCGTGGGATATCTGTCCCTGCACCGTTCCGGCCAACCGCGGCATGATCGAAGGGCTCGCCTTCGCTGGGACAGACGCATGAACGCGACGCCACGGCCGCCGGAAGGCGTCGTCAGCTGGAACATGACCACGCTCTGCAACCTGCACTGTTCCTACTGCACCCAGCGCCGCAAGAGCGACCGGGGTCGCCCACCCCGCACAGCGGATGGGTTCGTCCGGGCGTTTTCCCGCCTTCCCGGCCGGTGGGAGATCAAGCTCTCGGGTGGAGAGCCTTTCATGCACCCGGAGCTCGACGCTGTCGTTTCAGCCATCGCCGGCCTCGGTCACCGCGTCTCGATCGTGACGAACTTCACGGCCTCCCGCGACAGGCTCGCCGCCTTCGCCGAGGCAGCGAGAGGCCGCATCGGGGTGTTCGCCTGTTCCCTGCATCTCGAACACGTGAACGATCCGGCAAAACTCGACGAGTTCATCGACCGCGCCTGCTGGTTCGCACGGTTTCTCCTGCGCGATGCGGACCCCGGACTGCCTCGGCCGCATCTGTGCGTCACATCCGTCGCCACGCGCGCCGCGCTGCCCCACCTCCCGGAACTGGCCGGGCGGTTCGGAAACCGGAGCATCCCCTTCAAGATCCAGCCGGAGAAGCAAGACCGCGACGTCATCGACTACACCGACGACGAACGCGCCGCCATTCTCGCTCTCGGCGGTCATAATATGACCGGCACTATACAACATTCGTTCAAGGAACGGCCCTGCTGGGCCGGCTCGCGCTCCTTCATCCTCGACGACCTGGGCGGCGCCTGGCGCTGTTATCCGGCCCGACGATACCGCATGGAATCGCTCGGCGACTTCACCGGAGAGCGGTTCACCCTGAATGACGGTCCGCGTCCCTGCCTGTATGACTACTGCAACTGCACCGTTCCCATCGCCCGCGGCATGATGCCGACGGACCATTCTCTGTCATCGGAGTCGGAAGTATGAGATACAAGACGTTCCGCGCCCTCGTCATCCTCGGCCTGCTCGGCACCGCCGGCGGCAGTTTTTACGCGTTCCAGCAGTATCAGGACCAAGCCAAACGGCAGGAGGATGCTCTTCGCCGCGTGAACGAGGATCTCGAACGGTATAGGCAGGCACAACGGCAGCGGGAAGCCCCGACCGCCGCCACCGCTTCGAAACACGCCGCCGAAGCAACCGCCACGCCCGTTGCGGCAAACGCACCCACGAACCTTCCGGCCGGCTTTATCGCGCTGCGGCCGATGGACGTGGAGATTCTCGCCGTGGCCGCGGCGAACATTTCCGGCGACAAGCTCAAGGATGCGGTCAAGGGGCGCGCCTGGAAGGTGAACCTGTACAGAGACGCCGGCGAATCGCAGGTCAACCGTGCCAAGGTCGATCTCGACCGTGACGACAAGTGGGACGAAAAATGGACCTGGAAGGACGGCCGCATCACCCGCGAGGTCGCGTCAAACGACGACGAGACCTACAATTGGAAGTTCTTCCTCGAAAAGGATGGAAAGGCCTGGCTGCCCCGCTGAGATCAGGGAAACGCCCGGCAGAGCATCGACTCGAAGAGGGTTCCGGTCTTGCGGGCCTTCAGCAGGGAAACCGCCGTCCAGGAAAAGTCATCGTGCCTGGGCTTAATGAGCTCCGCAAGGATCGGCCGGTCGAGTCTGGCAAGGTCGAGCTGGGGAAGTTCGGGGGTCCAGGGAAGGTTGACTGGGGCCTTTGCCGCCCAGTAACCGCGTCCGGAAACCGGGCCGCCGTAGGCAGCCGGAATCAGGCCGTTCTCGGCGAATGCGACCAGCAGGGGCTCGAGGGCCGCCACGGTGCTCGGCAGTGTGTCGTGCATCAGCACGATACCGCCGCGCGTGCCGTTCCCGAGGTGAAGCTGGCGTTTCACGTTCTCGCAGGTGCGCGCCATGCTCCGATTCCGCCAGTCGTAGGGATCGACGGACCAGAGCATCACATCCATTCCTTCCTGCCTGACGGCCTGAAGAACGTTCTGGTTCAGCGCGCCGTAAGGAGGCCGGAACACGCGGGGCCTCGTTCCCGTGATCTTTTCGACGAGCGTGTTGAGCTGGCGTATCTCGTCGAACGTCTTGGCCGCGGTCGCATGTGAAAGGTTTGCATGGTGGGCGGTATGGTTTCCGATCACATGCCCTTCGGCATGGATACGGCGAAGAATCTCGGGATATTTTCTGACGTTCGTTCCCACGACGAAGAAGACCGCCTTCATATCATGCTTTTTCAGGGTATCGAGGATATAGGGCGTCGTGTTCGGGTTCGGGCCGTCATCGAATGTCAGCAGATACTGCCTGTTGCGCCCCATCGTCGAGGCGATGAATTTCCTGTTGTAGAATACGCTGCTACCCTCGGTCGGAAGGCCGGCTTCCGTGGGTGTGTTCATCGGAGACGCCGCGGCCATCGCGAATTCGACCCGCGAGGTGACTCCTGCGCCGGTCGCGGGAACGGCCTCGACGTCGGTCGTCCCGAGGAGCATGAGGGCGGAACACATCGTTACAACGTGCAATGCGTATTCGGTAATCTTGTTCATAGCAGAAAATGTATCGGCATTTTCCCGTCCGATCCTGAGAACCTCCCGTATGGTATGCTGTGAAAAGCGACTTCACCATTCATATCATGGATTCACCTTTTATGGAAAAGCAGGGCATGACGACGTTTCGCCGGGCGATACCGGCCGCGGTGCTGCTTGTCGTCCTGTTTTTCTGCGGATTCGCGGCGTCGGCCGGCGATATCCATGAGGCAGCGAAGCTCGCCGACATCGGTCGCATTCGAGAGATTCTCGCGCGGAATCCGGCCGAAGTGAACTCCCTGACCCCCTATGGCACGACCCCCGACGGATACGCCATGACACCGCTTCACTGGGCAGCCCGGATGGGGCATCTCGATGTGGCGGCGCTTCTTCTTTCGCACGGCGCCGACATTTCCGGTCACACCTCGCGGGGCATGACGCCTCTGCACATGGCGGCCCTGCGCGGCCTCGCCTCGATGTCCGAATTTCTGCTGGACCATGGCGCCTCGGCGACGGCGACCGACTCATTCGGCGCCACGCCTCTTCATCTGGCGAGCATCTGCGGCTCCGGTCCGACGATCCGCGTCCTGCTCGCCCACGGTGCTCCTATCGACGCCCAGGGAGGCGACGGTGCGACGCCGCTGATCGAAGCAGTCAGACAGGGAAAAACCGGCGCCGCCTTCCTGCTTGCCTCGGCCGGCACAGACCTTTCGCGGGCGGACAAAACAGGGGAAACGCCCCTGCACGCCGCGATCCGATTCCGCCACACCGTTCTCGTCCGCCACCTGATCGCCGCCGGCGCTCCCACCGCGGCCGTGACCGCACAGGGCCGGACGCCGCTCCACCTCGCGGCGCATCTTCTCTGGCCCGAGGGCGTGAAGCTCCTGCTCGAGAACGGCGCCCCTGCCGACCCGATCGACCGGGACGGAAACACGCCGCTGCTGCTGGCCGGGCGACAGGCCTACTGGGAGCTGTCGTTGACCCGCACCCGCGCGAAAGACCTGACGCAGCTGTTCGACGACATTCTCTCGCTGTTCCTCTCGCACGACGCGAACGCGGAGTTCAGAGCCGGCGACGGCACGACGGTCAGGACGCTCGCGTCCTTCATCGTCGGCACTCACCGCTTCGAGCGGCTGTGTCGCGACGCATCGGTCCGGTGAGGACGGTCATTTCACGTGCAGACGCTTCGATCCGTCATGAGGGCGATCCCGAAACGAGCCGCCGCGGCCGCCACAATCATATCTATCATTATATATCACATCTGGGGTCTCGCCGTTCCCCTCGCCCGATGGCAGATATCTATACCGATAGCTATTGATCACGACACGGAAGCGACGCTCCCCTATCCCACCCTCGAGACGACCGGTATTCTCGCGTCCTATCGCGCGGTCGCCACGCCCATTCTGCAGCAGGAATCGGATCGGACCGGTTGCCGCTGGAACATCGCGTATGTATCCTCGCCTGCGGCGGGGCTTTCCCTGACACTGACGGCTCCGTTCGACTCCTCGATCGCGAAGCGGGCGGACATTCTCGTTTCACATCTCGCTGACGCCCTTGAAACGACCAGAAGCGATCTCTTCGCGAGCATCGGCCTGAAGCTGGCCCACGACATAGAGCTTCTCGAAGCCGACCGCACATCCTCCGGGCCTGATGACGACCCGCTCTCGGACGAAGCTCAACTCGAGAAGCTCGACGAGATGTCCCAGAATCTCACCCTCGCTGCTGAAAACCTGAACCGGGAGCTTGTCTTGATCGAGGCCGAAGCAGCCCGTTTCAAATCAGCCGCCAGAAAGGCCCCGCCTCGCGTCACCCCGGCAAAGCCACGCACCCGGATACAAGTTCATCCCTGCGAGGGCGAGGGCTGCGATGCTCCCACCCGCGTCCGGGTTCCCGTGCCCAGGCGGGCACCTGCCGGCCGAAGCCCGGGCACCGTCGTGACCCCGGGAGATGCCGAAACACTCAGGCGTCTGAAGACCGAAATCACCCGGATCCGACAGGAGATCGACCTGATCGCCCAGTCGAAGCAGCAGGTCGATGCGCGCAGGCGCACCGTCGCGATGACCCAGACCGGACAACGGCAGAAAAAGGCCGAACTCGCGCAGTTCCTCGAGCAGAACAAGGCTCTGACCAACCTGTTCAAATCGGGATACGGCAAGCTCGATCTTTCACGCCAGGCGCGCGTGTTCCCGTCACGGATTTTGGACGTCTGGTTCGCGGCACAGCCGCTCGGTCTGCTTTCCGGGCCGGTCTTAATCTGGCTGGCACTCCGCAGGAGAAAAGCCGGGTCGCAAAGCTCGATTCTCTGCGATCAGCCTCCCGTCATCGGCACCATCCCCGCTTTGCCGGGGGCAACGGTCGAGGATATGCTCAGGCCCCTTTCGTTCTCGGCGACATCACCCCGCGATGCGCTCACCCTGACGAAAATGGCTGCCGATCTTGCCAGGAAGGCCGATGAAAACGAGTGCCACACGATCGCGGTCGTCGGCTCCCATCGCGGCTGCGGCACTTCCGTGGCCGCCGCCTTGATGACCGCAGCCTTCGTGAACGATCAGAAGCGGCCGCTCCTGATCGATCTGCACTGGAAAAGACCGGCTCAGCACAGACTCTGGTGGCTTCCCTGGGCCTCCGGGACGGTCAACTGGCTCGCTTCGAATGCCGTCCCGACAGAGATCAGCCGCGGGAATCCGGACAAAATGCCCTGCGCGCTCGTCGTTCCCGCCGGCCCCCTGCCGCCATGCCCGGAAAAAGCCGTCGAATCGGCGCCCTGGAAGCTGTGGCTCGGGAATTTCCCCCGCGAAACGACGCAGTATCTGTTCGCAGACATCGGAAACGTCGAAGACTCTCCCGACCTGACGGTCGGCCTCACGTCGGCGTTCGACGGGTTCGTCC
>MWAR01000119.1 GCA_002068715.1 bacterium ADurb.Bin374 | reverse complement strand
ATGTTGTCCGAAATATCATTGCCCACGATTACGAGGGTGTCGACCTTTCCATCATCGTGAAGATTGTCTCCGAAGACATCCCGCCGCTTCGGGCGACGGTCATTCAACTGCTCTCCGAAGAAGCCTCCTGATTTCCTTTCCATTTAGGCCCAACGAACAGATGCAACAGACCGCTGATCTGGAGCGTTAGATCGATACGCACAGATCGGGGCGGACGAAATACAGGCAGGTATAGACAACCCGCTCACCGACGATGGTCTCCCAGTGTTTCGCATAGGCGCGGAGCTGAGGGGCGTGCCATTCGGCAAGACGTTTCAGGTCAGCTTCGTCCGTCACGGTGTCGGTTTTATAGTCGATGATTTTCCAGCCTTCGAGCGTCAGATAGACCAGGTCGATCACGCCCTCGACAACCGCTTTCGGAGCCATGCTTTCCGGCGGTTGGGAAAGCGTTTTGGTTTCGACACAGCCGGAAACCGAAACCTCCGTATGGCGTTTTCCGCTCTTTTGCGCTTCCTTCCAGATGGTGCTGGCGACAACCCGCCCGGCGATCGCTCGATGTCCGCACGATGCGGCCGCAGCGTCCACTTCAATCAGCTCCACCGAAAATTTCCTCGTTCGCCGGTTCACAGGCCAACGAGATTATTCTTTTTCGGCATCTTTCCAGTGAAGAGAAAAATGCGCCCAGGGAAATTTGGCTTGATCACTTCAGCCAGTTAGCTGGTCGGAAGGCCTTTTTACGGGGCAAATACTGAATACATCAGCAAGGGAACGGTGTGACGCGCATATTTTATATTATATACTATTATTAAACTGTTGTCCAACTTGCCCGGACCACCCCTGTTATCCGCATACCTGACAATGTCGGTTATTGCAATTATTCACCGACATATCGTATCGGAACATGGTAAGTTTGGGGTACCCGTTCAGTCAGGGGTAAAACGTGCATGAATCAGGAGGTTGAAATGCTTCGCCACACTCCATCCCGTTCTTTTTTGTCAACGATCTTCTTCCTGGGCCTGTTGTGTATTGCTTCAAATTCAACGGTCCGGGCCATGGATATCGCTTCCGCGGCAGAGCCCCGGGCCGGCCGGTCGGTTTCTGGATCGCTCTATGATTTCACCGTCAACGACATCGATGACAAGCCGGTGTCCCTCGAAAAATGGCGCGGCAAGGTTTTACTGATCGTCAACGTTGCCAGCAAATGCGGCTTCACGGGCCAGTATGCGGGTCTTCAAAAGTTGTATGAGACCTATCGCGAGCGAGGCTTCGAGGTTCTCGGATTTCCCGCAAACGATTTTCTCTGGCAGGAACCCGGAACCAATTCTGAAATAAAGTCTTTCTGCACGCTCCAATACAAGGTTACCTTTCCCATGTTTTCCAAGATCTCCGTCAAGGGAAACGATCAGCACCCCTTGTACACGTTTCTGACAAACCAGACCCTCCACAAGGCCACCGTCGGGGCAATCTCCTGGAACTTCAACAAGTTTCTCATCGACCGGTCGGGCCAGATCCTTGTACACTTCGGCGCCAAAACGGACCCGCTGTCTCCTGAAATGATCCAAGCGGTCGAAACTGCACTCGCATCATCGACGGTTGCACCAGGCAATATTCCGACACGGTAACATCCCTCTCATTTCGGCGATGAGTTGGAGTGAGAAAGCATCCATGGTAGACTGCCCGCATGCACCCCCTCCGGCTTTGCGAAAGCGCACGCGGTAGAGGCGGCGCACATGGGTGAGAACGGAGAAGGATGATCCGGAAACGACTTTACTGGGTATTCGCAGTCCTGGCCGCCTGCTGTATGCTGCAGGCGCTTCTTGACGGCGCCCGGTATGCCGGCAGTCTTTTCTGGCTCCGGCAGGAAGCGCTGGAAAACGGCAGGGCGAACGTCAATCGCGCCGCAGCGGATATCGCCCGTCTGATCAACGGCCTGCGCAAAGCGGGAGCCGATCTCGCCGAAGAGATCAATACCGGCGACGTGCCCCAGCGCGACATCTCCAAGCGGCTCCAGGAAACGCTCGGGCTCGAGCCGAAACTGTTCGGGATCGGCGTGGCGTTCCATCCGCTGACCGGCGACCCCGACGTCCGCCAGCGCGCCCCCCTGTATGCCACTCGCGAGAAGCTGTCGGCCGTCGGCGCCGACGAACTGCTCGAGGTCGCGCAGTTCCCGGTCTTCCATACCGACCCCCAGGGCAACAGGATCACCGTCGGGAAGGTCTGGGTCGACGTCACCCGCAGTCTCGTCCAGAACGAACTCGACGCGGTCGGCCTGGGGCGCCACGGGTATTCCTTCCTGCTCTCCCGTGAAGGCAGATACCTGATCCATCCGCGACACGAGCTGGTCAAAGCCGGCCGCACCCTCTTCGAGCTCGCCATCGAGCAGAACACGCCCGACCTGGCGAAGCTCGGAAAAGCCGTCACACAGGGAAAGCCCGAGTTCATCGAACTGCAGTCCGGGGAAAGCGGCCAGACTCTGTTGACGTTTTGCGCGCCGGTCGCCGACACAGGCTGGTCCGTCGGATCCGCCTATCTCAACGAGCCCCTGATGCGCCCGACGACGGAGATGAAACGGTCCATGTTCCGGATCATCCTCCTGCTGTGCTTCTTTCTCACCTTCCTCATCTCGCTGCGCCTCACCCAGGATGCCGATGACCTCGAAACGGAAGGCTGGAGCGTCAGCACCTGGGTGTCGCTCGTTTTCACCTTCGGCCAACACCACGCGCTTGATGTCTTTTTTGGCTTGGGCAAACACCGGGCGCATAAACAGGCTGGTTTTGTACACAAATTGATTGAGTTTTTCGACATAAGCGGCCATGTCTTCAATCGGGCGCGTGGCCACGCCGGAATCCATCGCTGCTTGCGCCACGGCCGGCGCAATGGTGGCAATCAGGCGCGGGTCGAAAGGCTTGG
>MWAR01000118.1 GCA_002068715.1 bacterium ADurb.Bin374 | reverse complement strand
ATTTACATACGGAAACGGCGTGTTATTGGCGACGCAACTTGGGCAGATTCTTCTCGTAGCTCTGGAGGCCCTGTTCGTGAAGGCTCTGAACGGTGCAAACCAGAGCATCCGTTGCATCTAGGCTGAAACTCCACCGTTCAATCGGGGTGTTCTGGTCCCTGGATGCCTGGAATGAAAACTGGCCTTCGGTATCAACCTTGGCCGTAAATTCGCGCCGGCCGGTGCTAGGGATGATCCCGCCATTGTTCACGGTCGTCGTCGAAACGACCTCGACATCCACATATCCGTTTAGTTCGTCACCTTCACGCACGACATGCAAAGACAGATTGACCGCCGCCCTCTGCGCTTCCTCGCCGGTGGAAAGTCTCGTGCAAAGCGTTCCCTGGCCGGTCCAGGTTCCAGACATATCGTTTCCAGTGAATACGGAGATCTCATCCAGATGATAGATACGAGTGAACGCCGCAAGCTCGGCTTGCAGAGCGTTTTCGAAAACGCTCGGAGTCGTAGCGGGATCTATCAGCAATTCGGCAAGTTTCGAGACGATCGTCGCCGCCTTGTCATCGCGAATCTCATAGTTCTGAATATCCGCGACCCTCGGGGCGCCGCGGCCATAGGCCTCATATAAAAGAGACTTGGCTGTCGAGGTAAGGTTGACGGTCCCCATGTTCATCTGGCTTCCTGTATATGGCTTCGTTGCACGCAGAGAGAGACTCGCCAGATCAAAACGGATTTCGTAGGCACCGTAGGGCTCTATTCCCGTGACCTTGAACGCGCTGTTGCCGGTGTTCAGGCTGAACGAAACGGCCTTCCCGTTCACCATGCAGGTTCCCTTCTCGGCAAAATCCGCCAGAAGGTCGGTATTGTTTTCCATCTGAGCCTGAACAGCTGGAACACGGGACGAGGCGCCAATCAGCGCTGTCGCTTTGACAGCCGGCGGCTGCAACTGTCCATACAGCGTCGTGTTCGCGGCAGAACTGCTGTTCGAAGAGCCGCCCATGCTGCATCCGACCAGCAGCGGCAACAGACATATCAAAGCGCACAGCGCACGTTTCATCGGGCGGGTACCTCCTGCGTCACGTCGGGCGATTCGGGATTGTCCGAAAGTCTATCAGCTTCCGCCGAACCGTACAAGCCCCGCCCCGGCAAGCACATGATTTTCTGATTGTGTAAGGCAAGATCGGCCGTGAATCACGGAGATACAAAGACCGTTTTACCGCCGAGGTGCCTAGGCGCAGAGGAAGAAGCGAGATGAAAAAAAGAAAATGAACTTTTCCCTAAGCGTCTCCGAGTCTCCGCGGTGAATCCTTCGAATTTCGACATACCAGAACACAAAGCTCACAGAGGTATCACGGAGATTTTTCTTCTTACTCTGTGGTTCAGCGGTTGTGAATCCTGATGCGCCTACCATCGAGTCCCATTCCCGAGCCACCAATCGAAAACCCCGCCGAACCGGTCTGGTCGGCGGGGTTTATGCCGGAGAATGAAACCGGCGTCTATTATTTGAAGCTCTTCTCCGTCACCGGGAGCATGTAGTCATATCGGGCATCTTTCGGAAGCGGCTGTTTCCAGAGTTCCTTTTCGATCAGGCGGTTGAGCTGGCGGCCGAAGATTGCACCATAGCGATTGATATAATCTTCCTGTTTATCCTTGCCTTCGAGGAACAGGGAGCCGAAACTCTCAATCTCGGCCACGGCGCGTGCGACGAACGGGGCCCGGACCAGGCCGTACATCCCGATGCCGAAGAAGTGATACCAGGCGCCGTAGTTGTCGCCGAGCGGCTGGGAGTCGTGCCGGATGTAGACGAGCTTTCGCTGCAGCTGGGACTCCCCGCGATCGACGCGGTACGGGTCGCTCGCGAGCACGTTTTCCGCGGTGAGCATCGTCAGGTACATGTTGCCCCGGTTCAGCAGGTAGCTTTCACGGAACATGTCGTGAAGCTGGACGCCATGATCGGGGTAATTCATGATCTTTTGTTCGAGGGCCTGTTCCTGGCCCGTCACCGCGTACCGGCTTGTCCAGCCGCAGGCGAGCAGGAGGAAGATTTTCGAGCGCATGAACAGCAGGGTCGGGAATTCCCTCTGCTTTCCGATGATGAACCGGCCGACGCGGTGCCAGAAGCCGTACCACAGGTATCGCTGCGCCTCGGACGACCATTTGTGCTCTTCGCCCATCACCGGTGTGACTGCCGGGTACTGTTCGAGAATGACGCGGTGAATCGCGTTGATCAGCCGGGGAATATGGATGGGCTTCGTTCGTCCGATTTTGAGCGGGTCTTCGGCCTGGCCGGTTTTCTGGGCCGTCTCGATCGTCTGGAGTTCGCGCTCTTTCTCGATCTCGGCCTGGGGATACGAGCCGCCGACAAGGGTTTTCAGCAGTTTCCAGGGAATCTGGTCGAGCTTGCGGATGAGATAGGCGTCTCCCCGCGGGTCGGTCATCTGGAGGCCGGGCTGCTGGTAATGCTCACCGTTCGAGCGCTTCAGCCAGTCCTTGAACTCACCCGCCGACACCGGTGAAA
>MWAR01000117.1 GCA_002068715.1 bacterium ADurb.Bin374 | reverse complement strand
CCATTCCGCGGGAATCGAGCCGGCTTCCATCTTCGTGACGGCGTCGGAGTTCGCCTCGATCTCGAGCTGTGATTTCTCGAGTCCGAGAATGGGAACGCGCTTCCCGACCGGTACCGTCAGGGTTTTCCCGGCCCCGAGCTTTGCCGCGATGACCTCGACGGCCCCGGAGACGACTGTGAACTTCGCCGGCCCGACCAGGAGGTGGTTTTCATCCCGTTCGATCGTATAGTTCATCAAATACCTTTCTCTTTCGGGAATACCAGCGAAGGCCACAGCTCATCGAGCGCCTTGTCGTTGATTACCGAGACTTTTTCCATCTCGCGGAACTCGAGGTCGAGTTCGTCTTCCGACATGATCTGGCGGACATGCTTGAGGGTGACTCCGTCCTCGTCTTTCGAGGCGACGGTGCCCATGTAGCAGTCCTCACGGTTTTTCACGTGGATCTTCTGACCGACCTCGACATCGGCGGCCGGAACGGTCTTCACGACTTTGCCGAGGCACATGTTCACGATCCCGGGATACACCGGAACCTCGTCATACAGCTTCACGAGTTGGAGAACGATCTGTTTGAGAAGAAACGGGTCGCTCTCTTCCGTTGCGACGGTTTTCAAATGACGGAGCAGGCCGGGGAAATCGGTTTCCTTATATGTCATTCGTTCGCCGCTGCCTCAGAAGCCGGCCGTGGCGAGATATTCGAGACCGAGTTCCTTCGCCCGCTTCGCAAGGCCCTTGTTGGGCTTGCCTTCGGCGAACTTCTGGTCGATCTCGTTCATCTCGTTCAGATGCGTCGTCAGCAGGCTGAGGACGTTGAAGAACGTGACGTCGGCGGTGCGCACCGTGCACTCTGCTGCCCGGGGATGGCCGCCGCCGCTGATCTTGTCCTTGTATTTCGCGTATTTCGCCTGCAGGGCGTCCTGCAGCGAGCCGCAGATCTTGCCGGAATGGACGCGATCACCGGTTCCGCGGACGGAAACGTGTGTGTAGTCGGGCGAGACCGAGCTGACCATTATGATTTGCGCGTCCTTGTCGCCGGCCGTCTGCTTGAGATCGAACAGCTTGATCGAGCCGATCATGGGAAGCAGCGGCACTTTTCCGCCGACGAACAGGTAGATGCTGGTGTTTTCGAGCTTGAGCGCCCGCACGGAGGAGTTGAGCAGCTTGTCGGCGCTGTCCCAATCTTGCAGGAAGTAGCGGAAGATCTTGTCGAGCGGCTGTTTGAACTCCTGCGGAATCATCTGCACGAAGCTCTGCAGGGTCGAAATGCGGGTGAGCGCCTCGACCTGCGGGGCGAGCGCCTCGAGGGCGTTCGCGATGAGCGCGGGATGATCGACGTTCTTGAGCGCCTCTTCCCGGTCGTTGTAGAAATACTGGAAGCCGCCGCCGCCGGTCGCGTGCACGAACTCGGTCACGCGGGAGAGCAGGCAGGTGTTTTCCCGCTGGGAAGCGTCGAACATGGTCGGCCGCTCGCGCAGCAGGGTCAGCATGTTCTTGAAAGCCACGCCGTAGCTGGCGATGAACGGCTTGGCGAAATCGACGAGCACGCCGGTGACGGGCTCGATCGCCCAGTCGCCCTTGAGGCCCATGAGGCACAGGAAGTCGTCGAACTGGTCGCGGGTGCCGCTAAGGGTCGCGATGCCGTGCGCGAGGATCGAGGTCGAGCACGGGGTGTATTTTTCGAGGCTGGGGTTGAACATCACGCAGTCGGTCGGCGCCTTGGGCGTCGGGTGATGATCGACGATGTAGAGCGGCGCCTTCTTGCCGAACTCGGAATACGGCATCAGCGTGCCCTTGTCGAGCATGAAGACGGCCTTCACGTCGGGAATCTCGCGGAACGCGTCTTCCCACTGCTGCGGCTGGAGAAGGAAGCCGGCGGGCATGCGCAGTTCGGCCTTCCAGCCTTTTTTCACGAGCATGCGCTTGAAGATGAGACCGCTGGTGATGCCGTCGGGGTCGTCGTGGCTGAAGATCAGTGCCGTGCCCTCGGGTTTCGAAACGACCTCGATGATTTTTGAAAGGCCTGCGTCAGCGGTTTTGAGCGCCTGCCACTGGGCCTGATAATCTTCTACATTGGTGGGGAGATTTTTGAGAATGGCTGCTTCCATACCTTTCCTTTCGGGAAAAAATGTGAGGATGGGGAAATTATTGATTAAGTATAGAGACGCTAGAGGTTTCGGTCAACCTCGACCGTGTAGTCGCGTTCGGTTTCGCCGCCGACGAGAAGCCGGACCGTGCCGTTCACGTCGGTCCGTTTCAGGTCGATGCGCATGGTGCGATACAGGTCGAGCGCCTCGGGTTTCGGGTGGCCGAAGGGATTGTCGCGACCGACCTGGATTATGCCCAGGACGGGTTTGACGAAGTTCCAGAACCGTTTGTTGATGCTGGTGTCGGAACCGTGATGCGGAATCTTCACGACCTGGGCGCGGATCTCATCGCCGTAGCGGGCGACCTCCTCTTCGGCGGCGATCTCGATGTCGCCGCAGAGAAGCGTCGTCACCTTTCCGTAACGCACGAGAAGGGTGACCGACATGTTGTTCTGATCCGAGAACTCCTGTGATTTGGAAACCGATTCGGGGTGCAGGACCGTCACGAACAGTTCGGAGCCCCAGTCTAGAACATCGCCGGCCTTCGCGGTCATGCGTGGTATGCGCTTCTTCTCGCATAGTTCCGCGTATTCTTTGTAGGTCTGCGTGTTCGAAACGCTGCCACAGTCCCAGATGCGATCGACCTTGAGCAGCTTGAGCACGGGAATGATGCCGCCGAGGTGGTCGTTGTGGTTGTGCGTCACGACGACGCCGTCGAGGCGCCTGATGCGCTTCGTTCGGAGGTAGTTCTGGATCAGATCGCGGTTTTCGCGCGCCGCCTGGGTAGAGGAAACGTTCATGCCGCCGTCGATGAGATACACGCGGCCGCGTGGAGTTCTGACGAGGATCGCGTCGCCCTGCCCGACGTTCACGAAGTCGATGCGAAGCTTCGGATTCATGGCGGACGGCCCGATACCGCCGTGATCGGGGCTGAGCACCATCGCCCAGACCGAGACCATGATCAGAAACACGACCACGAACCAGACCTTCATGGCCGTGCTCTTGAACGATGTTTGTTCGAATCCGTAGTCTTTCATGGTCTGTTCCGGTTACCTGATTTCGACGAGGGCTTCGAAAAGTTTGTATTTCTTTTCCGTCAGCCCGGGAATCTCCTCGAGATCTTCGACTGATCTGAAGCCGCCCTTCGCATTCCGGGCGTCGTAGATGGCCCGGGCGAGCTTCGGCCCCACGCCGGGAAGCGCCTCGAGCTCGTCGAGCGAGGCGAAGTTGAGATTCAGCCGGCGCGGCTCGCCCGCGTCTGGGGCGGCGACGGTCAGCACCCTCTTCAGCTGGGCGAATTTTTTCGATGAAACGCCCTTGATCTCTTTCAATTCCGCCAGGCTCTTGAACCCTTTTTTCGTTTTGCGAAGGTCGATGATGCGCTCGGCCATCATCTTCCCGATGCCGGGAAGCGCGTCCAGCTGGGCGAGCGTCGCGGTGTTCAGGTTGAGCTTCGGAAGACTGCCGAACCCATTTTCTTCCTCCGGCTCGTCGTGCTCCTGGGATTTTTCGGGAACCTCACGCTCCGTCAGCCGGGAAATGCGGTCGATGCCTCCGATCGTATGCAGGTTTTCACTGCGCTCCCGGGCGATCTGGAACACGAGAAGAAAGACGCCGAGAACGATCATGCCGCCCATCATGCCGAACGTCGTCTTTTCGAGGGTCGTCAGACGCATCATCGCCCCTCCTCGGTCACGGGAGTGATATATGTTTTGGTATACATTTTTCCCTGGCGAGCCGTGACCTGGATGGCTCCGTAGCGTTCGGTGCGGTACACCGGCATCGGAAGGTCGCGACTGCGCCGGTTGAACTGGATCGAGCGGCCGTCGAGAAGCTTCTGCATGTAATACCGTTCCATCAGCCAGGAAGAAGGCTTCCGGAAGCTGATGCCGACCCATTCCGGCTTCGTCGCCCTGACATACTCGGCGAACTTGTCGTAGGGATAAGGCAGGTCGGCGAGGAGAAGAGCGTTCAGTTCGGTGGGAAGCGCCTTGTCGTAGAGATAGGCGTTGCCCGGTGCGTAGGCGATGCGGCTGCCGCCTTCCTTGAACAACAGCGCGGCGCCGTCGTAATAGCAGGAGAAGCGTTTCGTGAAGGTCGCTGGAGCGAGCACCTCGACGGAATCTCCGAATCCCCCGATGGAAGCGCCCGCGACCAGCGGATGGACGGGAATCCGATACTTGTTCACGGCCTTTACCAGAGCGTTGAACGACTCGGCGGCCTGTTCCCAGTAGTAGTTCGGCGGTGACGAGATGTAGATGCCCTTCTTGTAATCGCCCTCGACCTTCATGTCGGCGAGGGAAAACCGCTGGACATACTCGCCGAAGGGAACGCGCTTCCCGTCGGTCGGGATCTCGAACGGGGCGTAGATGGACCGGACCCGGTAATTGTCGAGGACCGAGAGCAGGCCCGAGATGCGTTCCGGGAGAGCCGAGGTGAGGACGACGGCGTCGACGGCATTCGTCATCTTCGATGAAAGGGCGGGCTGGATGACGCGTTCCCCGACGTCGTAGCCGGAGAACGCGTCGCTGTAGCCGGCATCGACGAGCATCGTCCTGCCGTCTTTCTCATACAGCAGCGACGAGCCGAAACCGACGTCGAGCATCGTCAGGCGCATCGATGGTCTGCTTTCGAGGCGCGAGACACCGAAAACGGCGAGGAAGGACACGACGGCGAGGAGACCGGCGGCGATGAGACCGAGACCCCATTTGTAATCCGGGTCGTCCCAGAGTTCGACGGCCGCGGCCCAGAGCGCCGATGCGTATTCCTTGATGACGTCCCAGAAGAAATACAGGTGCAGGACGCTGAAATAGAGCGCCAGAGTGCCGATACCAGGCTGGGAGACGCGTGGAAACGGGATGAGGACGGCAAAGAAATGCGCCATGCCGAGAAACAGTTTGACGCCGAGCCAGTTTGCCGCATTGATCACGAGCGCCAGATGAAGACCGATCACGGGTACGAACGAGCCGATGATGCCTGCGA
>MWAR01000116.1 GCA_002068715.1 bacterium ADurb.Bin374 | reverse complement strand
TGCTTCTTCTTCGGCTGGCCCGTGATGCAGCCCGCCGGGCAGTTGCGCGCGCACATGGTGCAACCGACGCAGCTGTCGTTGATTTCGTATTTCAGAAGCTTCGTGCAGACACCGGCTTCACAGCGTTTTTCGTTGATATGAGCCAGATACTCGTGCTCGAACTGGGCAATGGTCGAGAGAACGGGATTCGGCGAGGTCTGACCGAGTCCGCACAGCGCCGTATCCTTGATCGTGACGCTGAGATCCTTGAGGTCTTTCAGGGTCTGCATTGTTCCGCGGCCTTCGCAGATCTTGGTGAGCATCTCGAACAGACGCTTGTTGCCAATGCGACAGGGCGTGCATTTTCCGCAGGATTCATCGAGGGTGAACTCGAGGAAGAACTTCGCCACGTTGACCATGCAGTCGTCTTCGTCCATGACGATCATGCCGCCGGAACCCATCATCGATCCGAGCCGCTTGAGCGACTCGTAGTCGATCTCGGTGTCGAGCTGGTCGGCTTTGATGCAGCCGCCCGACGGACCGCCGGTCTGGACCGCCTTGAACTTGCGATCGTTCATGATGCCGCCGCCGACGCCGAAGATGATGTCGCGAAGGGGGGTGCCCATCGGAACCTCGACCAGGCCGACCTTCTTGATCTTGCCGGCCAGGGCGAACACCTTGGTGCCCGGGGAACCGGCGGTGCCGATCTTCCTGAACCAGGCGGCGCCGTTTCTGATGATGGCGCAAACGTTGGCGTAGGTTTCGACGTTGTTCACGATGGTCGGCTTCTTCCAGAGGCCTTCCACGGCCGGGAACGGCGGCTTGAAGGTCGGCTCGCCGCGCTTGCCTTCGATCGAGTGGATGAGGGCCGTCTCTTCGCCGCAGACGAACGCGCCAGCGCCGTATTTGATCATGATGTCGAAGTTGAACGAGCTGCCCAGGATCTTCTTGCCGAGCAGACCGAGCTTCTTCGCCTGCTCGATCGCGATCTCGAGGCGCTTCACCGCGAGAGGATACTCGGCCCGGATGTAGATGATGCCGGTCTCAGAGCCGACCGCGAAGCCGGCGATGGCCATCGCTTCGAGAACGGAGTGCGGATCGCCCTCGAGGACGGCGCGGTCCATGAACGCACCCGGATCGCCTTCGTCGGCATTGCAGAGAATATATTTCTGGTCATTTTTCTGCGCCGCGGCGAACGCCCATTTCTTGCCGGTGGGGAAGCCGCCGCCGCCGCGTCCGCGGAGACCGGATTCGGTGACGACGTCGACGACCTGCTTGGGGGTCATCTCGTGAAGCACCTTCGCGAGCGCCTGGTAGCCCTTCACCGCAATATACTGGTTGATATCTTCAGGATTGATCTTGCCGGTGTTGCGCAGGACGATGCGGGCCTGAAGCCTGTCGGGGGTCGCCGTCTCGTTTTCCTCGGGGTAGAACCAGGTTCGCTTGACGATTTCGCAGCTGGCGGCCTCGATCCCCTTGCCGGCGGTCTCGACGATCGCGGCGGCCTGGTCGATCTTCACGTGGCCATAAATGACGGACTTTCCGGTTCCGTTGAAAATCACTTCGATCGAGGGCTCGCTGTGGCAGAGGCCCATGCAGCCGACTTCGACGACGTCGATATCGGCCTTGCGGTTGGCGATCTCGGTCATGATCTGATCGGCGATCGGTCGGGTCCCGGCGGCGAGACCACAGGTGCCGAGCGAAACGAGAATCGTGGCACCGCTTTTCCTCGCCTGGGCGTGGAGTTTTTCAGCGTGGGCATTCAATGCGGCATGTGTGTCTATCATGGCTGGCTCCCCTTACTTGCACTCGTTGATGATTTCGGGAACCATCTTCGTCGTCACGTTCCCGTAAACCTTGTCGTTCAGCATCACGACCGGGGCCATCGAACAGGCGCCGACGCATCGGAGGCTGGTGAGCGAGAACTTGCCGTCGGCGCTGGTGTCGCCGAGCTTGAGGCCGAGATACCGCTGGAACTCCTCGACCAGCTTGCCGGCGCCCTTCACGAAGCAGGCGGTTCCCGTGCAGATATTGATCTTGTATTTGCCTACCGGCTCGTCCGTGAAGTAGGAGTAAAAACTGATGACCCCGTTCACTTCGGCCAGGTGAAGACCCAGCCTGTTGCCGACGTGGAGCTGGACCTCACGCGGCAGGTATGTGAAAATACCCTGGGCCTTGTGCAGGCACTGAATCAAAAAGCCGCGGTTTTTCTCGCGGTCTTCGGTGAGGCCGAGACCATCGATGTACCGGTCAAGCTCTGCAGCCTTTTCCGGATACTGCTTGATCAGATTGAACTGTGGATTCGATGAACAGGACATCTCGTTTCTCCTTCGCGCTGCCGTTGTTCTGTGTTCTGAGCGACTTGCGGCCGCTCTGACAAACCATCATTCCATGATTTCCTTGTGAATACAGATTTGTGACGCATGGAACAAACAAAAAAAGGGGTATCACAAGCCTTGTATTCAACTTCAGCTTTTTGGTATGTGAAACATTACACGAAGTGTCGGGACAAGGCAACCTATATTTTCTATTTTCTGGCCGATCCGATTCTTTTCTGGAAGCGAAAGCGCCGCAGTCTGAAGTTTCATCCGTTCACGCACCTCTTCCCCTTGTCGATTCCGGCATGACAAAAGCCGACATCGCGTTCCCGCTCGTGCCGATCCTATCGTGGAAGCGCGAGACTCCCTCCTTACGACAAGCACAGGGCGAACGGAGGGTTTTCATTCGGTTGGTTTCAACAACTCGCCCGAGAACCCGCATTTTTTCTTATGGTATATTCGAACGAGTAACACATATTTCGGTATCTTCGGGAGGGAAACATGAACGTGTCGAGGATCTTCAGACCCGCCCTCATTGCCCTGCTTGCGCTCATGCCGTTGTCCGTCCACGCCGCCCTGGAGGAGGTCGTCAACTACGAGGCACTCGAGTATTCGCCCGCCAACGTCGAGGTGTTCATCCGACATCTCGAAGCCGAGCGGGCGAACCTGCTGAAGGAACTTCAGGCAAAATACGCGGAAAAGTCCGAGAAGATCGCCCAGAACGCCGATCTCGGGGCTTTCGACAAGATGCTCTCGGATGCCAGAGGCCTTGCAGGCTCGAAAAGTGACGTCGGAGCGGCCACCGCCTTCACCCGACTTCAGCGCGTTCACTACAGTGTCCTCGCGAACCTCGACCTCGGCGAGGTCGAGCCCAAGCTAAAGCGCAAGATCCGTTTCACGACGAGCATGCTTGGCGGCCCTCTCATTCTGAACGTTCCGCAATGCTACGGCCCCGAAGACCGGATCGGGGAACGGAATGCGAAGGAAGAGGCTGCACACCTTTTCAAACCAGGCGGCAAGGCGCCGGTTTTCCTCGAAGAACTCGCGCGGATGACCCCGGTCGAGATCTCGCGGCTCGAGCCTGGCACCGATCATCCGGCCATCAGTCCTGTCGTGCCCGGCGATCATTACAAGGCGTTTCTCGCCGAGATGGTCGCGATGATACGGAAACAGAGCCCCAAGCTGGCCCGGTTCGATCCGTCGTATGCCCGCCGCGTGCTGTTCTTCGACGATGTCGACAAGGATGCCACCTCCCCGAAAATCGGCACTAAAGACCGGTTCGGCCTGAAGTGGAAACTCAAGTGGGGCGACGAGGTCCATACCGACGTCGCCATGACCCGTCTGTACATAGACCTTGGCGGCACGTGCAGCGATCTGAAATTTTATTCCGGTCCGGGAGAGTCGATCCTCATTCTCGATCCACCGTCGAAAGCAAGCCCTGACGCCGTTCACGCATTTCACGAACTGTCTTCGAAACTGCTCGCATCCCGATTCCAGTTCCATGCCGACCGGTATCTCCTGGCCGCGCCGGTTCTGAAAGACAAGCAGGGCCGCGTTCTCGGAACCGGCGTCGTCGACCAGGCGATGGCCGATCGCGAATCCCTCGATCCGAAATATATCGGTGCCTATTTCGTCACGTTCAAGGAATGCCAGCTGTCTCTCTACAACCCGGCGATCAGGCGGCTCGGCGGTTCGCCCCTCTCGCGGCTCGGCGCCGTCGAGGACCGTGTCGCGCGCGGCTCGCTGATTTTCAACTGCTGGATCAAGCACAAGGACATGAAGGACGACAACTCCCGCGTCGCCTACCTGTTCAATCCCAGCACCGGCGAGTTCGACAGGCACGTCGAGTATCAGAGCGACCTCGGAAACGTCCTAGGCAGCTGGAAATCGGCGGGGGAACTCAACTCGTTCCAGACCTCCTTCGTCACCTGGCAGGCCACGACGATCAACTTCGAAATGCACCCGCTCTACATTCCCCGCTCCTGGACCGCCTGCACCTGGGCCGATGCGCGCTGGATGGCCCTCCGGATCGCCCGGCTCTCCCGTGCCGATTATGAGCGCATCTTCGCCGAGTGCGGCTGGCCGGTCTTCTGCCAGAAAGCCGCCATCGAGCGTCTCATCGCGCGACGCAACGAGCTGATTCACCCCTTCCGCCTCGATCTCGACGGGATCGAACCGCTTCCGTGCGATCCGTCGTTCGATTTCGAAGCGACCACGAAGAGCGGGAAGGATTTCCCGGTGAAAAGCGGAAAAATCAGGAAGGATTCGGCCCTCGTCAGAGAACTCGAGGCCACCGTCCACCCCGAAGGCCTCGCCGACGTTCTTTCCAGAAAGAACGACTGACGCCGGCAACTTATATCATATACTATTATATCTCACCCGGAGGCTCAGATGAGAGCTTTGCTGATAGACAAAGACCGAATACACCTCGTCGGCGACCGGCAGGAACCACAACGTCCCGAGGGCTGGGCGCTGATCAAGCCTCGCCTTGTCGGCATCTGCGGCACCGATCTCGAGTTGCTCCGCGGATACAGGCAGTTTTCGGGAGTCCCCGGCCACGAGTTCGTCGGGGAAGTCGTCGAGGCTGATTCCCCGCTGCTGCTAGGCAAGCGGGTCGTCGGCGAGATCAACATCGGCTGCACGACCTGCCAGAGCTCGATGAACATCGTGCCGATGAAGTTGCCCACGCCGCGCGAGCCGCTGTGCAGCATGAACCACACGAAGCCCGTTTCGTCCAGGCAGACCTCGATGAAGTGGTTGCCCGTACCCAGCGTGCCCAGGTGCTGGATGTGGTTGGTCTTCTCCAGCTTCGGGTAGTCGCGGCACAGCTCGGTGAACTCAGGCTCCAGTTGCGCCCAGGCAGTGTTCACCGAGCCACTCGCCGCGGCCTTCGAGATCGCGGAGCAGGTCCATATCCTGTCGGGCATGCGCATCGTCGTTCTGGGTGCGGGGAAAATGGGCACCCTGTGTGCCTGGGTCCTCGCCAAGACCGCCGGGTTGGCCGCTCTCGTCGGGCATCACCCCGAAGTGTTCCAGAAAATCCGGTATCCGGGGGTGGAAACCGCCGTTCCCGAAAGCGACCTCGCCGATGCCGACCTCGTCGTCGAGGCGACAGGCTCGGCCACGGGGCTGGAAGCGGCCCTCCGCCTCGTGCGACCGCGCGGGACGATCGTGATGAAATCGACGATCGCCGGCCGGCACGAAATCAGCCTGACGCCGCTGGTCACCAAGGAGATCACCGTCGTCGGTTCGCGGTGCGGCCCGTTCCGGCGGGCTCTCAACGCCCTCGCCACGGGCACGTATCCCGTCGAGAACCTCATCGAGGGCCGGTATCCGATCGAACGCGCGGAAGAGGCCTTCAAGCACGCAGCAACGCGCGGGGTGATGAAGGTTCTCCTCACTTTTCCGGAATAAGCCAGCCATTATATTTTGAATTATTTATAATGGAAGCGTCCAGTTCCATCGAGGTTTGTCGAAGCCTGTCTTGAGTTTGCCGAAAGGCGCGGAAGCCTCTCGCACATCGACAGGCCCGGCACGAACGGAAACGCGAAACCGGCTTTCGTTATACAGGGCTCAATAACATGCGGTAATGCGGCCCCACGGTGGGAATCTCAAACCTGTCGGATACTTTTTTCCACCCCAGCTTCTCGTAGAAGCCGGCGGCCCCCTCGCGTGCGTTGCACCACCAGGGCCGCCGGGGACCAACGGCATCGAGGATCCGCTTTCCCTCTTCGAGGAGGATTCTGCCGATCCCTCCTCCCTGGTATGACGCATCGACGGCCATGCCGCGCAACTGCCATGCGGGTGAGCCTTCATACGTCGAGTCGAGGAAGGTCACGCAACCGACGATTGCGCCGTCGATCAGCGCCCCGAGGTGTACCGTCGTCGGGTTCTCGTCGCCGTCGAATCGCGCCGAAAGGCCGGGCATGCCTGCCCGGAGGATTTTCTGTCGAAGCGGCAGAATTCTTTCGACCGGCACTCTGATGACTTCAGGCTTTGGTTGCATGTCACGATTCTATCATGTCCTGCAAAACCGTCAGGAGGAGAAGCGTTCTTCCGAGCCTGCGATTTTGTCATACATGGTGGGAGCTACCCTTTTCTCCTTCTTTCCCAGGGGCGAGAGGAAGAACTAACCGGTCACAAGGGGCAACACGAGATCGCCGATCGCCGATTCCAACCTGCTGCCGTCACGCCCGATGTCGCCCCTTACCGGCAGACCGAGGTATCCGCTCATCTTCAGACGCGTGGGAATGCGCCATGAGACATGAAATCCTTCGATGTTCCTTGATCCAGCGGCAGTGAATACCCTTGGATTCGTCCTGTCGCCCGATGACGGTGCGAGAGATTTTGTGGTAGTCTTCGCGCGAGTCGTTTCCAGAGGATCGGCATATCTGCGGCAACGGAGGATGTGATGAACGAGTCACGTTTCGGCTTTCCCTGTGCGGCCCCGGCGCCGCTCCTTCTCGGCATGGTCCATGTTCATGCCCTTCCAGGCACTCCGTTCAGCCGCTATGGTCTGAAGGAAATCGCCGACATCGCCGTTGCCGAAGCCCTGGCCTACCAGAAAGCGGGATTCGGCGGCATCATGCTCGAGAACATGCACGACAGGCCATATCTGAAAGGGCATGTCGGGCCCGAGATCACTGCGGCGATGACCGCCGTCGCGCTCCGCGTGCGCGACGCGGTCGGCCCCGCGTATCCCGTCGGGATCCAGATCCTGGCGGGGGCAAACATGGAAGCGCTTTCCGTCGCGCTGGCGGCCGATCTCCAGTTCATCCGGGCCGAAGGCTTCGTTTTCGCCCACGTCGCGGACGAAGGCTGGATCGAGGCCTGCGCCGCCGAACTCCTGCGCGAGCGCAAGCGGCTCGGCGCGACGCACATCAAAATATGGACCGATATTCAGAAGAAACATTCGGCGCACGCCGTCACGGCCGATCTGAATCTCACGGAATGGGCGCACGGCGCAGAGTTTTTCGGCGTCGACGGCGTGATCGTGACCGGCCTCAGCACCGGTCATGCCGCCGTGCCGGCGCATCTCGCCGAGGTGAAGAAAGCCACGAAACTCCCGGTTGCGATCGGCTCGGGCATCACCCCCGAAAACGCCGCCGCGTATGCCGAGGCCGACGCCTGGATCATCGGCTCGAGCACGAAGCAGGGCGGCTACTGGGAGAACCCGCTCGACGAGTCGGCGCTCGCACGCCTCGCCGAGGCGCATCGGAAGGTTTCCCGAGTCGCCTGAACTCGCATGTGAGGCGGGATACCAAAAGCCGATTTCGAGTTTCCGTTCGTGCCGAGTCCGTCGAGTATCGAGGACTCCCCCCTTCGACAAGCGCAAGGTGAACGGGCGCTTCACGCTGCAGATTTCAATATTACCACATATATAATAATACTATACCGAACAACATATTGATTTGACACCACACGCACCATTCTCGTATCCTGATCGCTATGACGCGAAAGCTGCAAAAGCTTCGTGAAAATATCGAGGAGGATATTCCGATGAGAAAACTGCTGTCCGTATTTGTTCTCGTTGTTCTGTCGTTTCACGCCGCGTTTCCCGCCCTTGCTCAAGAGACGACCCTGCCGCTGATCAACGATCCCGCGCCCGAGTTCACGGCGGAGACGACGCAGGGAACGATCCACTTCCCGCAGGATTACAAGGGCAAATGGGTCATCCTTTTCAGCCACCCGGCCGACTTCACGCCTGTCTGCACTACCGAGTTCATGACCTTCGCCCGCATGCAGAGCCAGTTCAAAGCCCTCAACTGCGAGCTGATCGGCCTTTCGATCGACAGCCTTTACAGCCATATCGCCTGGCTGCGGACGATCAAGGAGAAAATCCAGTACCGCAACATGCGGAACATGGAGGTCACGTTCCCCCTCATTGCCGACATCAAGATGAATATCGCGAAGAAATACGGCATGCTCCACCCCAACGCAGCCGACACGAAGGCCGTCCGGGCCGTCTTCTTCGTCGATCCGAACGGAAAGATCCGTGCAATGATATACTATCCGCTCTCGAACGGCCGCAATTTTCAGGAGCTCAAGCGGCTTCTGATCGCCATGCAGACGTCCGACACCCACAACGTCGCCACTCCCGCCGACTGGCAACCCGGCGATGACGTGATCGTGCCGCCCCCCGGATCGTGCGGTTCCGCCAAGGAGCGCGTCAGCAACGCCGGTGACGGGTATCACTGCTACGACTGGTTCTTCTGCACCAAGCGGCTACCCAAGAGCCAGCTCAAACTGAACAAATCGGAAGAATAATCTCCGGTTTAGACCACTGACACACGCGTTTTCCGGTCGGGCGAAGGCCCGGCCGGAAAAACTCGCGTTCGCTCAGCCTTTTTTTGAGTCCGCCGCTCTTTCGCATGCCCGGGAGTTTTGTATATGAATCATTCCATATTCACGGAGGTCGAGATGCACGCCCGGAAATCACGTTCCCTGTTTCGCGTTGCCGTCCTGACATGGCTGCTCGCGTCAGTGAAGCCTGGCAGAACGCCGGGTTTCCGATGATCACCTCCGAAGCGGCCGGCAAACAGGCCGTCGGCGGGCATCGCCCGGCTCGGCGCCCAGTGTCAGCTCCTCATCGCGCCCGAGTATGTCGCTGGCTCGTCGTATTTCGACGCGTGGAGGCCTCAACCGTTGAAATACTACCTGTCCTTAATCCTCGTCGGCACCTTCATCGGCGGGCTCTTCTCGGCGTTTGCCGCTGGCCGCATCACGGTGACGATTGAACGGGGCGGATCATTCCCCGCCCTCGACACGCGGCCCCAGCCGGAATACAACACGTCGCATATTCCGGGCTCGGTATCGCTCAACCCGGAAAGCCTCCGCGGCGTCAGGGGCGGCGTTCCGTCAATTCTGCTTCCGGCCGACCTGTGGCGCGCCAGTTCGGCGCGATGGGCATCGTTCCAGAAACGCATGTCGTCATCGTTCACGGAGACAAACTCCACGATGAGACTCTCGTGGCGATCGCCCTCGAGCGGCTTGGCCACACGCGATACTCGATCCTGGACGGGGGTTGGGCACGTTGGAAAGCGGAAAACCGTCCAGCCGACTTCTACACGGGAGCCAGGTCGGACGAAGCCCGTGCCGGCCACATTCCCGGCGCACGCAACAGGCCGTTCTCCTCAGATCTCGCCTCCGGAACGGTCGGAGTGAGCCTCAAACCACTGACCGATCTCGCGGAAGCGTATGAAAAGCTTGTCGGCGACAGGCACGCCCGCCTCATCGTTCATTGCCGAACGGGCCACCAGGCAAGTCAGACCTGGTTCGTCCTTCGCCGGCTGCTCGGTTACGAGAATGTCGCCTGGTATGACGGCGGCTGGACCGAATGGGCCGCCAGAACCGAGTTTCCCATCGAAACGGGCGTGAAATAACCTCGAGTCGTTTTGCAAGGCGGCCAGTCGAAAGATTTGGCCGCCGTCTTGTCTTCGGCCTGCATGAATCGCTATCATGTCGGCATCTGTTCAGACCATTTTCCGAAGGATTCCCCAACATGATTCGATCTCTGAAACGATTGGCTGCACTTTTTCTCCTCTCCTTTTCGACCCAAGCAGTCGGCGCCGAGCAGCTGCTGCTTCTGCACACGAACGACTGGCACGGCTCGATACGGCCGACATCGGCCCTCTGGATGACAAAGGAGAATCCCCCGATGCTTGGCGGGCCCCAGGCGCTGGCCGGCGCTTTTCAGCAGTACAAGCTCAGGGCGGTCAGGCAGGGAATCCGCTGGCTCCAGCTCGACGCCGGCGACCGGTTCCAGGGAACGATGGAGGCAAACTTCTCGCGCGGCCAGGCCATGACGGATCTATTCAACGCGCTCTCCTATACCGCGGCCACGATCGGCAATCACGATTTAGATTACGGGCGGGAAGCTCTGAACGAGTCGATACGGTCATCCCGCTTTCCGATCGTCTGCGCGAATCTGACCGGGCCTGGCGTTCCCTGGCGACGATTTCTCGTAACTCGCATCGGCTCGCTGACGATCGGAATCACCGGCGTCATGACGTCCGAACTGCCGACGCTGACGTATCCCGAACACATCGCCGACCTCGTTCTCGAGCCCCCGGCCTCGGCCGCACGCCGTGTCGCGGCCGAGCTTCGCGAGCGCGGCTGCGACCTCGTTATTCTTCTCAGTCACAGCGGCCACGACACCGATCTCGAGATCGCTCGAGCGGTTCCAGACCTCGATGTGATCATCGGCGGGCATACCGACCACCAGCTTACCCAGCCCGTTCGCTCCGGCAAAACATTCATCATGCAGACCCGGGGCTACGGTTCTCACATGGGTGCCCTGACCCTGTCTTTCGATCCGGCAACCCGCACGATCGCCTCCTTCAGCTACGATTCGGTCCTCCTCGATCCGGCCTCGTGGCCGTCCGCCCCGGACATCGACTCCGTCGTCGCCTCCTGGAGCCGCATGGTGGAAGAGATCGCGGCTCGGCCGGTCGGCGTCAGCCCCCGCGAGTTTCTCCGAAAACGAGGCCCGGACGGGCTATACCACCTCGGAGAGCAGCTCTGCAAAGCCGTATCCGATGTTTCTGGCTGCCCGATCGTCGTTTTCCAGGCCGGGGGTCTGAGGGCCGATCTTCCAGCTGGAAATATTGTATTTAA